>NZ_JAYSCO010000009.1:0-71018 GCF_041914865.1 Pseudoduganella sp.
GGCGCGCAGGTCTTCGTCGCGGAAGCACTTGGTGATCTGGTAGTAGCGGTCGAAGTTGGCCACCATCAGCAGCTGCTTGAACAGCTGTGGCGATTGCGGCAGCGCGAAGAATTCGTGCGCGTTCACGCGCGACGGCACCAGGTAGTCGCGCGCGCCTTCCGGGGTGGACTTGGTCAGCACCGGGGTTTCGATATCGATGAAGCCCAGGTCGTCCAGGTACTTGCGCACTTCCATCGAGACCTTGTAGCGCAGGCGCAGGTTGTTCTGCATCTGCGGACGGCGCAGGTCCAGCACGCGGTGGGTCAGGCGGGTGGTTTCGGACAGGTTGTCGTCGTCCAGCTGGAATGGCACCGGCACGGAGGCGTTCAGCACTTCCACCTTGGAGGCCACGACTTCGATCTTGCCCGACTTCAGGTTGTTGTTGACGGTGCCGGCCAGGCGGTCCTTCACGGTGCCGGTGATGCGCAGGCAGTACTCGTTACGCACGGATTCGGCGACGGAGAACACTTCCGCCTGGTCCGGATTGCAGACTACCTGCACCAGGCCTTCGCGGTCGCGCAGGTCGATGAAGATCACGCCGCCGTGGTCGCGACGACGGTGCACCCAGCCGCACAGGCTGACGGTTTGGCCTACGAGGGCTTCGGTAACGAGGCCGCAGTATTCAGTACGCATGGACATATTGATTCTCAGTTTCAGGTTAAGTTTTATTCAGGGACGACAACGCCCATCGAAACGATGTACTTCAGTGCGGCATCGACGCTCATATCGAGTTCGATTACGTCTTTTTTCGGCATCATCAGGAAGAAGCCGGAAGTCGGGTTCGGCGTGGTAGGCACGTAGACGCTGACGTATTCACCGTCCAGGTGCTTCTGCACTTCCGTGGCCGGCGCGCCGGTCAGGAAGGCGATGGTGCGCGAACCCGCATGCGGATACGGCACCAGCACGGCCTTGCGGAACGCGTTGCCGGTATCGGAAAACAGGGTGTCCGATACTTGCTTCACGCTGCCGTACAGGGAGCTGACCACCGGGATGCGGTGCAGCAGCTTTTCCCATTGCTTGACGACGAAGTTGCCGACCAGGTTATTGGTCAGCAGGCCGGTGAGAAACACGATCAGCACGGTCAGGATAGTGCCCAGGCCCGGGATATCGAAACCGATCAGGGTACGCGGCTGCCAGCGCTCCGGCACGATCAGGAGCGACTGGTCCATGGTGCTGATGATGATGTTCAGCACCCAGGCGGTAATCGCCAGGGGCACCAGGATCAGCAAGCCGGTAATGAAGTATTTGCGCATCGTGTTCCTCGATCGGGCCTATCAGCCCTCGCTGCTGCTGGTGCTGGCTGCCGGGGCAGGCGCGGCCGGGGCGGCGGCGGGCGCCTCCGTCTTCGGCGCACTGGCGACGCCGGTCGCCGGGGCGCTGCCGCCACGGAAATCGGTCACATACCAGCCGGTGCCCTTCAGTTGGAAGCCGGCTGCAGTCAGCTGCTTTTTAAAGGTGGACTTGCCGCAGGAAGGGCAATCCGTGAGCTGCGGATCGGAGATCTTTTGCAGCACGTCCTTGGCAAAGCCACATTCCTCGCAGCGGTAAGCGTAGATAGGCATCTAATACTCCGCAAAAAACATCAAAAACCCTGAATTATAAGCCTTTTTTCCGGCGCCAGGCCATCCAGCGCTCCTTGCCCCCGAATACCGGGATGGAGTCCGGGACGGGTTCGTCGTACTCAAGGTCGAAGTAAGCACTCATTAACTGCGTCAGCTGCACCCGCTCGGCGCCGAAGGGCGGGCCCTTGGGCGCGCTGTCGAAGTAGAAATAGCCCAGCAGCAGGCCGCCTTCCGGCAACAGTTCAGCCCAGCGCTGCACCACGCGCGGCCACATCTCGCGCGGCATGGCGCACAGGAAGGCACGCTCATAGATTAGGTCGAGGGGCTGGCTTGGCAAGTAGCTGAAGAAATCGGCTTCGAGGATGTGCCCGCGCCAGCGGCCGGCGGCTTGTTGCGCCGCAACAACGGCGGCGGGGGAGAAGTCGATGGCGGTGGCGTGCCAGCCGGCTTCGCAGAAGGCTTGCAGTTCGTGGGCGCTGCCACAGCCGGGGATCAGGACCGCTAGACCCGGTAGACCTGGGTCTGACCCAAGGGTCAGACCCAGGCTCGCGGCGGCCGCAGGCTTGGGTCCGACCCTTGGGTCGGACCCAGGTTTACCGGGTTGCAGCCAGGCCGAGAGCTGCGCCGGAACCCCACCCCGGTCCCAAGGCGTGAATTCCGCCTCAAAGCGCTGGTCCCAAAACCCCGGCGTGCGCGGATCGCGGTTAGAGAACTCTGGCATAAACCTGGTACGCCACCGCGCCCACCACAAACGCCCCGATGAAGAACGCAAAGAAGGACAGCAAACGATTGGTATGCCGCTGCTCCGCCACCAGGTGCGCCAGCAGCGCCCGGGTTTCCAGGTCGCGCTCGGACGCCACCGTGAGCGCCTGGTGCGCCAGGCGTGGCAGCTGCGGGAAGATATGCGAGTAGCGCGGCGCCTCCGCCTTCAGCCGCTCGACCAGGCCGCGCCAGCCCACCTGCTCCGCCATCCAGCGCTCCAGGTAGGGTTTCGCCGTTTTCCACAGGTCGAGGTCAGGATCGAGCTGGCGTCCCAGGCCCTCGATATTCAGCAACGTCTTCTGCAGCAGCACCAGCTGCGGCTGCACTTCCACATTGAAGCGGCGCGACGTCTGGAACAGGCGCAACAGCACCTGGCCGAACGAAATGTCCTTCAGGGGACGGTCGAAGATCGGCTCGCAGCAGGCGCGCACCGCAGCCTCCAGCTCGTCGACACGGGTTTCTTTCGGCGCCCAGCCCGATTCGATATGCGCCTCCGCCACGCGCTTGTAGTCGCGGCGGAAGAAGGCCAGGAAGTTCTGCGACAGGTAATCCTTGTCGTAATCGTTCAGCGTGCCGACGATGCCGAAGTCCAGCGCGATATAGCGGCCGAAAGTCTCCGGCTCGATCGACACCAGGATATTCCCAGGGTGCATATCGGCGTGGAAGAAGCCATCGCGGAACACCTGGGTGAAGAAGATCTCCACGCCATCGGACGACAGCTTTTTCAGGTCGACGCCAGCCTCGATCAGGCGGTCGATCTGCGACACGGGAATGCCATGCATGCGCTCCATCACGATCACGCCGCTGGAGCAGTAATCCCAGTACATCTCCGGCACCAGCAGCAGGCGCGACTCGGCGAAGTTGCGGCGCAGCTGGCTCGCGTTGGCGGCCTCGCGCATCAGGTCCAGCTCATCGTGCAGGTACTTGTCGAACTCCTGCACCACTTCCTGGATCTTCAGGCGGCGCGCATCCTCCCACAGCTTGTTGATGAAATTGGCCGCGATATGCATCAGCGCCACGTCTTCATCGATCAGCTTTTTCATGCCCGGGCGCAGCACCTTGACCGCCACCTGGGTGCCGTCCTTCAGCGCGGCGAAGTGCACCTGGGCGATGGACGCCGAGGCCACCGGCACCCGCTCAAAGCGCGCGAACAGCTCGTCCGGATGGGCGCCCAGCGACTCTTCGATCATCTTGATCGCCAGGTCGGAATCGAACGGAGGCACGCGGTCCTGCAGCTTGGACAGTTCGGTCACGATGTCGAGCGGGAACAGGTCGCTGCGGGTCGACAGCACCTGGCCGAACTTGACGAAGATCGGGCCCAGCTCCTCCAGCGCGCGGCGCAGGCGCACGGCGCGCGGCGTGGACAGGTCGCGCCAGAAGAAAACGGTGTCGAGGAATTTGCTGATGCGCGGCTTGTCGAAGCCGGAAATGGCGATTTCGTCCAGCCCGTAGCGGACCGAGACGCGGACAATCTTGAACAGCCGGAGGAATTTGCGAATCATTTAGCCAGTTTTTGTTCCAGTTTTTCCAGCCGCTTGCTGGCGCGCTCCACGTCGTCGCGGAAGCGCGTCACATCGGCGGCAAAGCTCTCCGCCGCCAGCGGGCGGATCAGCATCGGGTTCTCGTCGAGGAAGTATTCTGCGACATTCTCGGCCACTTTGCGCTGGCCGTTGCGCGCGCCCTGCACCACCGCTTTCGCGCCCTGCACCAGGCGCACGGCCGCGATCGGGCCGACCAGCTTTTCCAGGTCGTACTCCGCTTCCCAGCGCAGCGACTGCGACAGGCGCGAAATGGCGTTGGCGAATTCGGCGTCGCCCTCGATCTGCACGTACGAGAAGGCGCGCTCGCGGTTCTGCGCGATCAGCGGCAGGTCGCCCAGTTTCAGGCGGATGGTCACCGCCGCCGGCGCCTCGCTGGCAGCTGCTTCCACCATGCCATCGGCCGTCACGCGCAGGCGCAGCACGGCCGGGCTGGCGTCGATCACGGCCACTTTGCCGGCGTGCAGTTTCAGTTCGGTGCGCGCCCACGGCTCCTGCGCCAGCAGGTGGTTGACGGTGGCGGCGGCCGGCATGCTAAGGCCGGGCAGCTTGGGTGGGAATGGGAACATATTCAAGTGGGTCCAAATAAAACAAAACCGCCCCGGCAAGCCAGGGCGGTCTCGATCTTACCAGTTACTGCGCCGTATCACGCCAACTGCTGGATACCCGCCAGCATCCAGCCGGTGTTGCCGTTGACTGGCTTGGACAGGTTCCACACTTCCTGGAAGGCTTCCGGCAGCGCGTCCGGCGCCGGCTTCATGGTGCCCCAGAACTTGACGCTGGCCAGGTATTCCTTGCCATCGTTCTCAATGCCCAGCAGTTCGGCATCGATGGTCACCACATCGGTGTACTCGGCTTGCGGGCCGCGTTCCTGGATCTGCATGCGCAGTTCGGCGAACACTTCCGGCGTGGTAAAGGTACGCAGGTCTTCCACGTCGGCCTTGTCCCAAGCCGCTTGCAGGCGGATGTAGTTCGACTTGGCCGCGCGCAGGAAACCGGCGCTATCGAAGTCCGCTGGCACGCCCCATGGGGTGTGGGCGGCAGCGGCCGGCGCCACCGGCGCTACGGCCGGAGCAGCGGCCGGCTGCACTGGCTGGAAGGCCATCGGCTGCTGCGGCTGCGGGTTGTAGCCCGCGCCCGCGCCGCTGAAGGCGGCAGCCGGCTGCATGGCTGGCTGCGACTTGCGGCGGATCATGGCGATGATGAAGAAGATCACGCCGCCGATCAGGGCGATGGTCAGGATGGTGCCGATTGCCGACGCCAGCGCGCCGCCGATACCCAGGTGCGACAGCAGTGCGCCCAGGCCCAGGCCCAGCAGCGCGCCGCCGAGCAGGCCTTTCCACATGCTAGGCTTTTGCGCCGGTGCGGCCGCCGGGGCGTTCGCGCCCGGACGGTTGGCCGCCGGTGCTGCGGTCGGCGCCGCCGGTGCCGGTGCAGGGGTCGCCTGCTTTGGCATGCTGTTCACATTCTGCGACTGGCGGCCAAACGACTTGCCACCGCCCATCGGGCGGGCCGACAGCTCAGCCATGGTGCTCATAGCAGTCATCACGATGGTCGCGCCGACCAGGAATTTTTTGATGTTCATCGTAGGTTGTCTCACATTTTGATGCCAGTGTGTAAAGCGGCCACACCTGCCGTCAGGTTGTAATACTGCACGCGCTCCAGACCCGCAGCCTGCATCATGGTCTTCAGCGTTTCCTGGTCCGGATGCATGCGGATGGATTCGGCCAGGTAGCGGTAGCTCTCCGAATCGTTGGCCACCTTCTGGCCCATCCACGGCAGCACCGTGAAGGAATAGAAATCATACGGTTTTTGCAATGCCGGAGCCACTTTCGAAAACTCCAGCACCAACAACTTGCCGCCCGGCTTCAGCACACGGCGCATTTCGGACAGTGCCACATCCTTGTGCGTCATATTGCGCAGGCCGAACGCCACGCTCACGCGGTCGAAATAATTGTCCGGGAAGGGCAACTTTTCCGCATCGCAGATCAATGTGGGGGTGACCAGGCCCTTATTCAAGAGGCGATCGCGGCCCACGCGCAGCATTGACTCATTGATATCAGTCAGCCATACCTCGCCCGTCGGCCCGGCCGCCTTGGCGAACGCCTTAGCCAGGTCGCCGGTGCCGCCGGCAATGTCCAGCACCTTCATGCCCGGGCGCACGGCCGCATTGGCGATGGTGAACGCCTTCCAGACGCGGTGCAGGCCGCCAGACAGCAGGTCGTTCATGATGTCGTATTTGGCGGCGACAGAATGGAAGACTTTGGCGACTTCTTTCACCTTGTCGTCTTCGTTGACGGTTTTATAACCGAAATGGGTGGTGTTGGTCATATCGAGGGGTGCCTTGTAATTGCCGCATTATACATTTGTGGGCTCTCGCACAGATTTTGAAGAAGCTTGTCAACCAGAATGGTCAACGGGTCGTTTTATGGCTCAGACGATTTGTCAGTCTTTAGGAGATTTCAGATGGAGCTTCAGCAAAAATTGCCCGCGGACATTATTTTCCCGGATATCGACGAAGCCACCAAGCAGTTCATCGATGCCACCCGCGCCCAATCGCGCGCCCTGGCGTCCGCCGAGCCGCACCCAATGACCTTCAACGTTGAGGCAATCCGCCGCCTGACCCCGGAAGCCCGCGCCGCCTTCCGCTACATCTGGGAACGCGAGCAGCAGCGCTACGAGGAATTCCAGCGCCGCAAGATGATGGTCAACTGAACATCCTTTCCGGGCGGCAACGCGCTGCCCGGTTCTTGATATATCCCAAAACAGGCAAGCGGAGCCGGCATAGGCTGGCTCCATGCCCTGCACGCTTTACCTCGACACTTCCATCCTCTGCGCCCTGGCCGACCCGCCAGCCCGCAGCGCCTACGCACGCACCTGCCAGTCCCTCACCCGCCGCTGGCTGCGCAGCCTGCCACACACGCTGAACCTTTGCACGTCCGAAGTAGCGCTACGCCGCATCCAGTCCGGCCCGCCGCAGCTTGCCTCAGCACGACTCACGATTGCACATCGCTTCCAGATCCTGCCTGCCAAGAAAAAATTTCAGCGGAAGTCGAAACTTTTACTGCTTGGCGGAGGTCTAAATTCCGAAACGAAGAACCTGGGGCAGGAAATCGTCTGCGCAGCAACTTTTGGAATCAAGCTTTTTGCCAGCTGGGACTGGCAAGGAATTGAAGCAATGCGTCTACCCACGCTGCGCATGATGCTGGGAGCTGCCGGCCTGCCCACCCTCGAGTTCATCACGCCACTGCAACTTCTGGAGCTGAACTATGAAACACTATCAACTTCCTGACGACGTTGAGTTCCCAGAGCTCGACGACGCAAGCAAAGCAGAAATAGACGCGGCGTTCGACTGCATCGATAGCATCCCGCCATCTGACCCGGATGACATCCCGATCGTCGAAGGCTTTACGCCCGAGTTTCTGCGCACACTGCCCGCGAAGAACCGCGCCATGTACAAATATGGCTACTTGAAAATGGTGCGAGAGTACGAGGACTTCATGCGCAGTCACCCGGAACTGGACAAGGATTAAGCCTCGGGCGGCGGCGCCATCAGCGGCCGGACCTCGATCGAGCCGTCGAGCGCCGAGGGGCAGCGGGCGGCCCATTTCAGCGCTTCCTCCATCGACTCACAGTCGACCAGGAAGTAGCCGCCCAAAGCCTCCTTGGTCTCGGCAAACGGGCCGTCGGTGAAATGCGTCTGGTTGCGGCGGATGCGGACGGTCCTGGCTGTGCGTACCGGCGCCAGCTCAGCGCCGGACAGCAGCACGCCAGCCTTCAGCATATCCGCCTCCAGCGCGGCATACGCCGCCATCACCCCAGCCAGCTGCTCTGCCGGCATCTCGTCGTAGATCTTCTCTTCCGCGTAGATCAGGATCATGAATTGCACGATATCCTCCTATAAAGTGGTGAGTGCAACTCAACGACGGGCCGGCGCGCGCCGGATCGACAATCAGTGTTTGTGGCCGCAGCCGCCGGCTTTGGCGGGAGCGCCGGGCAGCACGGCGCCCGGTTCGCGGCCGCTGTCGCCACTGAAACCGGCAGCTTCCAGGCGCTTCATGTAGTCGGCCCAGTGATGCTCCCGGCGCGCCCCCAGGTCGTACAGGTAGTCCCAGGTGTAGAGGCCGGAATTGTGGCCGTCGTCGAAGGTCGGCTTGACGGCGTAGTTGCCGACCGGCTCCAGGTTGGTCATGGCGACGTCGCGCTTGCCGACCTGCAGCACTTCCTGCCCCGGGCCGTGGCCTTTTACTTCGGCCGAGGGCGAGTACACGCGCAGCAGCTCGAACGGGAGGTTGAAGCTGGCGCCATCATCGAAGGCGACTTCGAGATAGCGCGATTTGCTGTGGACGGTCAGGCCAGTTGGGTTCTTCATTGCAAATTCTCGATAATCGCTGCGCGCAGGGCCGGCAGCAGCGCCGCGCGGGCGGCGATGGCCGCGGCGTCGTGCTCGCGCTGTTTGGCGCCCCAGGTTGGATTGGGGAAGTGCGCGTCGTCAGTGTAGCGCGGGATCACGTGCCAGTGCACGTGCGGCGTCATGTTGCCGAAGCTGGCCACGTTGACCTTGTGCGGCGCCATGGTGGCGCGCTGCGCCTGCTCGACCGCCCACACGGCTTGCATGACGTGGTCGCGGTCCTGCGGCGACAGGTCGGTCATCTCGCGCACATGGTCGTGCCAGACGACGCGGGTGAAGCCGGGGTAGCCCGGCTCGTCGACCAGGATCACGGCCAGGCGCTCGTCGCGCCAGACCAGCACGTCCGCCGGCGGCGCGGCCAGCAGCTTGCACAAGTCGCAGTTGGCCGTCATACCAGCACCCTTTCAATGCCGCCGTCGTTGGCGCGGGCGACGTAATCGACCAGCCAGTTCTCGCCCAGCTTGTGACGCGCGATCTCGATCACGATGTAGTCGGCGGTGGTGCCCGAATCGTCGTTGTAGCGGCTCAGGCCCTGCATGCAGGACGGGCAGGAAGTCAGGATCTTGACGTCGCCTTGGAAGCCGTCGGCGCGCAGCTTGTCGGCGCCGGCCACCATCTCCTGCTCCTTGCGGAAGCGCACCTGGGTCGAAATGTCCGGACGCGCGGCAGCGAGGGTGCCCGACTCGCCGCAGCAGCGGTCGTTCTTCTCGATCTTCACGTTATCCACGGTGGAGACCAGCGCATTCACCGTCTTCAGCGGGTCCTGCTGCTTCATCGGGGTGTGGCAAGGGTCGTGGTACATGTAGCGGGTACCGGTCACGCCTTCCAGCTTGACGCCCTTCTCCAGCAGGTACTCGTGGATATCCATGATGCGGCAGCCTGGGAAGATCTTCTCGAACTCATAGGTCGCCAGCTGGTCGTAGCAGGTGCCGCACGACACCACCACGGTCTTGATATCCAGGTAGTTCAGCGTGTTCGCCATGCGGTGGAAGAGGACGCGGTTATCCGTCATCATCTTCTCAGCCTTGTCGTAGTCGCCCGAGCCGCGCTGCGGATAGCCGCAGCACAGGTAGCCCGGCGGCAGCACGGTCTGCACGCCCACTTCCCACAGCATGGCCTGCGTGGCCAGGCCGACCTGCGAGAACAGCCGCTCCGAGCCGCAACCCGGGAAGTAGAACACCGCCTCGCTGTTGGCGTTGGTCTTCTTCGGATCGCGGATGATCGGGATCATCTTGTTGTCTTCGATGTCCAGCAGCGCGCGCGCGGTCTTCTTCGGCAGGTTGCCCGGCATCTTCTTGTTGACGAAGTGGATCACCTGCTCGCGCACCGGCGCCTTGCCCACCGACGGCGGCGGCGCCTTGGTCTGCTTGCGCGCCACGGCCTTGAACACTTCGTGGCCCAGGCGCTGCGCCTTGTAGCCCCAGCCGATCATGGTCTGGCGGGTGGCCTGGATGGTGGCCGGGTCGGACGCATTCAAGAAGAACATGGCCGCCCGCTTGCCCGGATTGAACGAGCGCTTGTCCATTTTGCGCAGCAGGTTGCGCATGTTCATCGACACATCGCCGAAGTCGATGTTCACAGGGCACGGCGTGGCGCACTTGTGGCACACGGTGCAATGGTCGCTGACGTCTTCGAACTCTTCCCAATGGCGGATCGAGATGCCGCGGCGGGTCTGCTCTTCGTACAGGAAGGCTTCGATCAGCGCCGACGTCGCCAGGATCTTGTCGCGCGGCGAGTACAGCAGGTTGGCGCGCGGCACGTGGGTCGAGCACACCGGTTTGCATTTGCCGCAGCGCAGGCAGTCCTTCACGCTGTTGGCGATTTCGCCGATATCGCTTTGCTGCATGATCAGCGATTCGTGGCCCATCAGGCCGAACGATGGCGTGTAGGCGTTTTCCAGCGTGGCGTGCATGCCCGGCAGGTTGAGCAGCTTGCCTTTGTTGAAGCGGCCTTCCGGGTCGACGCGTTTCTTGTAATCGCGGAAGCCGCTGATCTCGTCTTCGGTCAGGAACTCCAGTTTGGTGATGCCGATGCCGTGCTCGCCCGAGATCACGCCGTTCAGCGAACGGGCCAGCTTCATGATGCGCGCCACGGCCTTGTGCGCGTCCTGCAGCATCTCGTAGTGGTCCGAGTTGACCGGCAGGTTGGTGTGCACGTTGCCGTCGCCGGCGTGCATGTGCAGCGCCACGAACACGCGGCCATGCAGCACGCGCTTGTGGATAGCCTGCGCCTCGTCCAGGATTTGCTTGTAGGCGCCGCCGTTGAAGATCTGCCGCAGGTGGGCGCGGATCTCCTGCTTCCAGCTGATGCGCACGGTGCGGTCCTGCGCCACGTCGAACAGGGTGGCGTCCGGCTGGCGTTGCAAGCGTTCTTCCAGCGCCGGTGCCAGCGCGTCCAGGCCCAGCGCCAGCAGTTCGCCGCGCACGCCGGCCAGCGGCTGGTCCAGGTTGGCCAGGATGAAGGTCCAGCGCGCGTGCACCTGGTCCACCAGCGCCAGCGCCAGTTGCTGGCGGTCGCCCAGCATTTCGTCGTAGCCGACTTTGTCGTCGGAGGCGTCGTCGCTCTTGCCGATCGGCAGCCGGTCGGCGGCCAGGAACTCGCGCAGTTCCTGCGCCAGCTGCAGCTTGTTCTTGATCGACAGCTCGATGTTGATGCGCTCGATGCCGTCGGTGTACTCGCCCATGCGGTTGAGCGGAATCACCACGTCTTCGTTGATCTTGAAGGCGTTGGTATGCTTCGCGATTGCCGCGGTGCGGGCGCGGTCCAGCCAGAATTTCTTGCGCGCTTCCGGGCTCACCGCCACGAAGCCTTCGCCGACGCGGGTGTTCGCCAGGCGCACCACTTCGGAAGCTGCCAGCGCCACCGCGTCCTCATCATCGCCCACGATGTCGCCGAACAGCGCCATCTTCGGCAGTACCCCGCGCTTGGACTTGGTGGCGTAGCCGACCGCGCGCAGGTAGCGCTCGTCCAGGTGCTCCAGGCCTGCCAGGCGGATGGTCTTGAACTGCTCGCCCTGCGCCGGCAGCCCATCGAGGTAATCCTTGATCTCCACGATGGACGGGATCGCGTCGCGCGCCTGGCCGAAGAACTCCAGGCAGACGGTGCGCGTGTACTTCGGCATCTTGTGCAGGATCCAGCGCGCCGACGTGATCAGGCCGTCGGTGCCCTCTTTCTGCACGCCCGGCAGGCCGGCCAGGAACTTGTCGGTCACGTCCTTGCCCAGGCCTTCCTTACGGAACTTGCGGCCTTCGATCTCCAGGATCTCGGTCTTGAACGGCTGGCCCTTGGCTTCGCCGCGCGCATTCGGGTGCGTCCATTCCAGCTTGAAGCGCGCCAGCGGCGTGTCGTGGATCTTGGACAGGTTGTGGTCCAGGCGCGTAACTTCCAGCCAGTCGCCGTTCGGGTCCACCATGCGCCAGGAGGCCAGGTTATCCAGCGCGGTGCCCCACAGCACGGCCTTCTTGCCGCCTGCATTCATGGCGATGTTGCCGCCGATGCAGGAGGCGTGGGCCGAAGTCGGGTCCACCGCGAACACGAAGCCGGCCTTCTCGGCCGCCTCGCTGACTTTGTTGGTGATGACGCCCGCTTCCGAGTGAATGGTCGCGTATTCGCGGTCCACGCCCGGCAGCACTTTCATTTCGACGGCGCCCAGCTTGAGCAGCTTTTCGGTGTTGATCACGGCCGACAACGGCGTCAGCGGGATCGCGCCGCCGGTGTAGCCGGTGCCGCCGCCGCGCGGGATGATGGTCAGGCCAAGCTCGATGCAGCCTTTCACCAGGCCGGCCATTTCGTCTTCGGTATCGGGGGTCAGCACCACGAACGGGTATTCCACGCGCCAGTCGGTGGCATCGGTCACGTGGGTGATGCGCTTCATGCCGTCGAAGCAGATATTGTGCTTCTCGGTGTACTTGCCCAGCACCTTCTGGGTGCGCTTGCGCAGGTCGTACATCTGGCGGAATTCTTCGCCGAAGTCGGCTACCGCCTTGCTGGCGGCACGCAGCAGCTTTTCCACGTTGCCGCTGCGCTTCTGCGATTCGGCATCGGCGGCATCGACGGTGCTGCGGCGCTTGTCCACTTCGGTCAGGCGGTGGTGCAGCGCGTCGATCAGGGCCTGGCGGCGCTTCGGGTTATCGAGCAGGTCATCCTGCAGGTAGGGGTTGCGGCGCACCACCCAGATATCGCCCAGCACCTCGTACAGCATGCGCGCGGAACGGCCGGTCTGGCGCGAAGCCCTCAGTTCGTCCAATAACTCCCAGGATTCTTCGCCCAGCAGGCGGATCACGATTTCGCGATCGGAGAAGGAGGTGTAGTTATAGGGGATTTCCCGCAAGCGGGTAGGGGCGTGACCATCGGGCGATTCTGCGAGCAATGCCTGGATTTGTGCTGGTGCGTTCATTATGCGTGGACGGGAGGCTGACGCTAGGACAGAACATTCTATCTTATTGCGGCGCACAAGACAGGAACAGCCTTAGAGGGCGACGGGGTTCCGTTAACGTCAATTAGCGGAACATAATTCCGCTACAGAGCAAAATAACCGACGTTCGTTTGCAGGCAAGCGCAGCGCTGAGCCCGAAATTCTGCGACACTGCTGCTATGCGGAATCTTCTGACCCTTCTCCTCCTGGCCGCCAGCAGCGTTGCTGGGGCCGCTCCCGCCGCCCCGGTGTGCGGCCCGACCGACCTGAGCCTCGGCATGCTGTCGAATTTCGCCACCACCGAGCGCTACGCCGAAGCCTGCGGCGTGCCCAAATCCGCCATCGAGCGAGAAATCACCAGCAGCGTCAAACTCTTGCGCGCCTGCCTTGAGGCACGCGGTGTGCCGGCCGCCAAAATCGACCAGAGCCTGCAAAATGGCGCCAAGCTGGCCGACCAGTTCCTGCCGCAGGCGCAGAAGGACCCGGCCTTCTGTCCGCGCGTCAAAGGCGGTTTCGGCAAGGCGGGTTAGCCGCCGAGCACATTGGCGACCGAACGCCAGAAGCCGTCCGGCACGAACAGCAGCAGTGAAGTCATGGTGAGGTAGCGCGCCAGCTTGCCGATCGCCATATACATCACGGACGGCCAGAATGGCAGCTTGAGCCAGCCGCCCAGCGTGCACAGCGGGTCGCCGATGGCCGGCACCCAGGACAGCAGCATGGTTTTGGCGCCATAGTGCGACAGCCAGCCGAACCAGCGGCTGGAACGTTCTTTGGCGAAGGCTTTCTTGGCGTAGTAGCCGATCCAGTAATCGACGATGCCGCCCAGCGTGTTGCCCAGCGTGGCCACCGCGATGGCGGGCCAGAACATGGCGGGGTTGGCTTTGCACACCGCAAACACGGCCGGCTCCGAGCCCATCGGTACCAGCGTGGCTGAGACGAAACTGATGATAAAGACCGAGGTCAGTCCCACTTCGGGCGCCGCAATGACGTCCAAAAGCCAGCGGATAGCGTTTTCAATCATGGCTCAATTATAATCATCCATATTAAGCACACAGCACGTTAGACATCCTGCGACCCCGCATACCCGCGGCGCAGGCGTGCACCCACCTCCGGTTACCCGCCGTTGACAGTCTTTGCACCAAACCTTTTCCTTTGCAAATCATGACTATCGACTACCTGAAGAAAATCCTGACCTCCCGCGTCTATGACGTGGCCCATGAATCCCCGCTGGAACTGGCGCCGATCCTGTCGCAACGTATTGGCAACCAGATTTACTTCAAGCGCGAGGACATGCAGGACGTCTTTAGCTTCAAGGTACGCGGCGCTTACAACAAGATGGCGAATCTGAGCGACGCGCAATTGAAGCGCGGCGTCATTTGCGCCTCCGCCGGCAACCACGCACAGGGCGTCGCCCTGTCGGCCGCCAAGCTTGGCTGCCGCGCCCTGATCGTGATGCCTGCCACCACGCCGCTGCTGAAAGTCGAATCGGTGCGCCGCCGCGGCGGCGCCAGCGTGGAAGTGGTGCTGCACGGCGAGTCCTACACCGATGCCTACAACCACGCCCTGCAACTCGAAAAAGAGCAGAAGCTGACCTTCGTGCACCCGTTCGACGATCCGGAAGTGATCGCCGGCCAGGGCACGATTGCCATGGAAATCCTGCGCCAGCATTCGGGCCCGATCCACGCGATCTTCGTGCCGATCGGCGGCGGCGGGCTGATTGCCGGCGTTGCGGCCTATGTGAAGCAGTTGCGGCCGGATATCAAGGTCATCGGCGTGCAAACCATGGATTCGGACGCCATGGGCCGTTCGCTCAAGGCCGGCGAGCGCGTGACGCTGACCGATGTCGGCCTGTTCGCAGACGGCACCGCCGTGCGCCTCGTTGGCGAGGAAACCTTCCGCCTGGCGCAGCAGTTCGTCGACGAGGTGATCGTGGTCGATACCGATGCGATCTGCGCGGCGATCAAGGACGTGTTCACCGATACCCGTTCGATCCTGGAACCTTCCGGCGCATTGTCGGTGGCGGGCGCCAAGGCCTATGTGGAGCGCGCGGAGATGGGCAAGTATCCGGTGCGCGGCGAAACGCTGGTCACGGTATGCAGCGGCGCCAATATGAACTTCGACCGCCTGCGCTTCGTGGCCGAACGGGCGGAGCTGGGCGAGGCGCGCGAGGCGGTGTTTGCGGTGACCATTCCGGAACAGCGCGGCACATTCAAGCGCTTCTGCAGCCTGGTGGGGGCGCGCAATGTGACGGAGTTCAATTACCGTATCAGCGACAAGGAGGAGGCGCACGTCTTCGTCGGTGTACAGATTGCGGACCGCAGCGAGTCGTCGGCCATTGCGCGGCGCTTTGAGGAGAATGATTTCCGCACGCTGGACCTGACCCATGACGAACTGGCCAAGTCGCACCTGCGCCACCTGGTGGGCGGCAAGAGCGAACTGGCGAAGGATGAATTGCTGTACCGCTTTGAGTTCCCGGAGCGCCCGGGGGCGCTGATGCGCTTCCTCGATTCGATGGAGCCGGAGTGGAATATCTCGCTGTGCCACTATCGCTCGCAAGGGGGCGATGTGGGACGCATCCTGATCGGGCTGCAGGTGCCGCCGCAGGATATGGAGAAGTTTGCGCAGTTCCTGGCGACTTTGGGGTATCGCTATTGGGATGAGTCGCAGAATCCGGTGTACAAACTGTTCTTGTAAACCCGGTAAACCGGGGTCTGACCCAAGGGTCAGACCCCGTCAGATCGACCGCTGTTGGTGTTGGTTATGCGCCCTTGATCTTTTCAGAAGGTCAAAGGCCTTAAGCCCCACCTTCAGGCCGCGAGACCGTTGGGGGTCTGACCCTGTGGGTCAGACCCCGCCTTACCGGGTTTCAGGTAAACTGCCGGAATGAACCTCCCCGAACACTCCCCCCTCGGCAAGACCTCCGCCTACCGCACCGACTACGCCCCTGAGCTGCTGTTCCCCATCCCGCGCCAGGGCAAGCGTGACGAACTAGGCCTGCAAGGCACCCTGCCCTTCTTCGGCGTCGACATCTGGAACGGCTACGAGCTGTCCTGGCTGAACATGCGCGGCAAGCCGCAAGTGGCGGTGGCGCGCTTCAGCATTCCGGCCGACTCGCCCAACTTGATCGAATCGAAATCTTTCAAGCTTTACCTCAATTCCTTCAACCAGACCAAGCTGGCCGGCCCCGACGCCCTGAAAATGCTGCTGCAGCAGGACCTGTCCGCCGCCGCCGGCGCCAACGTGCACGTCACCCTGACCATGCAGGAAGATTTCGGCAAACTGGAAATGGGCGAACTGGAAGGCCAGCTGCTGGACCGCCTGGATATCGAAGTCGATAACTACTCGCCGCAGCCGGAAACCCTGAAGGCCAATTTCGACGAACTGCCGGTGGAGGAGACCCTGGTTTCCCACCTGCTGAAATCGAACTGCCTGGTGACCGGCCAGCCCGACTGGGGCAGCGTGCAGATCAGCTACTACGGCCCGCAGATCGACCAGGAAAGCCTGCTCAAATACCTGATCGGTTTCCGCGAACACAACGAATTCCACGAGCAATGCGTGGAGCGCATCTTTACCGACATCTTGCGCCAGTGCAAGCCGCAGCATTTGACGGTGTACGCCCGCTATACCCGTCGAGGCGGCCTTGATATCAACCCTTGGCGCACCAACTTTAGTAGTGCCCAGCGGCCGTCCAATTTGCGCAACGCCCGCCAGTAAGGGTATTTTCCATGAGGAAACATTCGGTGAATTTCGGGTTACACGGCTGAGAAACAAGCCTATAATGCGCTCGCAACTGCACATAATGTCGCGTCATGAATAACCTGAGCAAAATCCTTTCGCTAGAGAACGTCCAGCTTGACCTGGAAGTCTCCAGTAAAAAGCGCGCGTTCGAGCAAGCCGGCCTGATCTTTGAGAACAATTGCGGCATCGCTCGTTCCACCGTTTCCGACAACCTGTTCGCGCGCGAGCGCCTGGGCTCCACCGGCCTGGGCCACGGCGTGGCGGTGCCGCACGGGCGCATCAAGGGTTCCAAGAGCCTGAAGGCGCCGCTGGCCGCTTTCGTGCGCCTGGCCGAGCCGATTCCTTTCGAGTCGCCGGACGGCAAGCCGGTCAACCTGCTGTTCTTCCTGCTCATTCCTGACCATGTGACGCAGCAGCACCTCGAAATCCTGTCCGAGATCGCGGAAATGTTCTCGGACGACGCCTTCCGCACCGCGCTGACGGAAGACCCGGACCCGAAATCGGTCCACAGCCGCATCGTCAACTGGCAGCCTAGCCTGCAGGCGGCGGGATAAGCCATGCTGCAAACGCCGCTGACGATCCAGAGACTGTACGACGACAACCGCGAAACCTTGCAACTGGGCTGGTTCGCCGGTTTCCCCGGCGGCGAGCGGCTGATCTCCGGCGACGTGGCTTCCGCAGCCGACCAGGTGGGCCACCTGAATACGATCCACCCGGGCCGCATCCAGGTCTTCGGCCACCAGGAAATCAACTACTACCAGCGCCTGAAATCGCTGACGCGCGCCCATGTGATCGGCGAACTGATCGCGGGCGGCCCGCCGGCGCTGATCATCGCGCAGGGCCTGGAGACGCCGCCCGACATCCTGGCGATCTGCGACGAGAAGAATATCCCTCTGTTCTCCACCCCGCTGCCGGCGGCGCAGGTGATCGACTTCCTGCGCGTCTACCTGTCCAAGAAGCTGGCGCAACGCATCATCATGCACGGCGTGTTCATGGACGTGCTGGGCGTGGGCGTGCTGATCACCGGCGACTCCGGCCTCGGCAAATCCGAGCTGGGACTTGAATTGATTTCACGTTCGCACGGCCTGGTGGCCGACGACGCGGTGGAATTCGCGCGCATCGCGCCCAATATGATCGAAGGCCGCTGCCCGCCGCTGCTGCAAAACCTGCTGGAAGTGCGCGGCCTGGGCCTGCTCGACATCAAGGCGATCTTCGGCGAAACCGCCGTGCGCCGCAAAATGCGCCTGAAGCTGATCGTGCACCTGGTGCGCCGCTCGGCGCTGGAAGAAGAAGTGGAGCGCCTGCCGTTCCAGTTCCCGACCGAAGACGTGCTGGGCCTGCCGATCCGCAAAGTCGTGATCCCGGTGGCGGCCGGCCGCAACATCGCGGTGCTGCTGGAAGCCGCGGTACGCAACACCATCCTCCAGCTACGCGGCATCGATACCTTGCAAGAGTTCATGGAGCGCCAGCGCCAGGCCATGAGCGGTGACTAAACCGGCGTGGGGGATTTCTCCCCCACGAATTCCCTGCTGCACCAAGCCATGAGCGATCACTGATGGTATCATCGGCGCCATGCGAATCGTCCTCATCACCGGTATCTCCGGCTCCGGCAAATCCGTAGCACTGAACGTGCTCGAAGACACGGGGCACTATTGCGTCGACAACCTGCCGCCGGAACTGCTGCCCGACCTGGTAGCGAAGCTGGCGGAGGACGGCACGCAGGCGCTGGCCGTGGCGGTCGATGCGCGCAGCGCCTCCAACCTGGCCAGCCTGCCGGGCGAGTTCCGCAAGCTGAAAGAGGATGGGCACGAGGTCAAGATTATCTTCCTCACAGCGAACACCCATTCGCTGGTGGCGCGCTTCTCCGAAACGCGCCGCAGCCACCCGCTGTCGCATGAGCTGGCGCCGGGCCAGAATCCCGCCGCGCGCCGCACGCTGATCGAGTGCATTGCCGAAGAGCGCGAACGCCTGTCGGCCATCCAGCAGCTGGGCCATGTTATCGACACGTCGGAGATGAGCGCCAACAAGCTGCGCGCCTGGATCAAGGACCTGGTGCAAAGCGAAAACGCGCCGCTGACGCTGTTCTTCGAATCGTTCGCCTTCAAGCTGGGCGTGCCGCTCGACGCCGACTTCGTGTTCGACGTGCGCGCCATCCCGAATCCCTACTACGACCTCGCACTGCGCCCGCTGAACGGCCGCGATGCGCCGGTCATCGCCTTCCTCGACGCGCAGGAAAGCGCCGAGGAGATGTTCCAGGACATCAAAGGCTTCGTCGCCAAATGGCTGCCACACTTCAAGAAGGACAACCGCTCCTACCTGACCGTGGCGGTCGGCTGCACCGGCGGCCAGCACCGCTCAGTGTATATGGCCGAACGCCTGGCGCGCCACTTCGCGCCTACGGAGACGGTGGTGCTGCGTCACCGCGAGCAGTCATAAGCTGCGCCAGCTTGTAAGGCCCATACCAGCGCGTGCTGTCGATGACGCCGCCGCGCGACACCACCCACACTTCCGACAGGTCGCAGCGCATAACAGCGCTGCGGAAGGTATTGTCCGGCATGGCCATCGGCTGCACCGCCTGGAACATGCCCTGTTCCGGCGGCAATTGCTCCGCCTGTGCCGCCGCGAACAGCGGCAGCGCCGCCACTGCGCCATACAGCGGCGGCGGGGCGGCGCCCAGCTTCGGCACTTCCACCTGCAGCGGCGCCTTGCCGGGCAGGGCAACCGTTCGGGTCTCGGTGGGCGGCTGGTAGAGCGCCGCGACTTCCGGGCATTGGTTCGCCAGCGCGATGGCGCTATCCAGCGGCAGGCGTGCAGGAGCGGCCGAAGCCAGCAGCGGCAATGCGGCCAGCGCCGCAAGAGTGGTCTTCTTCATGCCCGCAGTGTACTCACTCAAGCCTGAGCTGCCAATAACTGACGTCGATCCAGCGGCCGAATTTGCGGCCGACTTCCTTGAAGGCGCCGACGGGCTGGAAGCCCATCTTTTCATGCAGGCCCACGCTGGCCTCATTCGGCAGCGCCACGCCGCCGATCACGAGATGCACGCCGCTCTGGCGCAGCAGGTTGAACAAATGCTGGTACAGCTTGCGCGCGTAGCCTTTGCCGCGCGCATCGCGGTGCAGGTAGATCGAGCTTTCAACGGAGAAGCGGTAGGCCGAGCGTTCCTTCCATTTGCTGGCATAGGCGTAGCCGAGGATCTTGCCCTCCTCTTCCAGCACCAGCCAGGGCAGCTTGGAGGAGATCACTTTGGTGATACGGTGCGCCATATCGTCGATGCCGACTTCGGCTTCTTCGAAGGTGATGGTGGTGGTGGCGACGTAGTGGTTGTAGATTGCCGCGACGGCGGCGGCATCGGCCGGGTGGGCTGAGCGGATGGTGGCCATGTGCGCTTGGGTAAAGTGGATGACCCAAGCGTTATTGCAAAATGCGGGCCAGCCACCCGGCCGGCCCGTGCACCAAATCAGGACAGCCAGTGCACCACTTCGATCGTGTGCTGGTCCGGATCGGTGATCATTGTTCCAAAATAGCGCTCATTGACGTCGGGCCGCAGGCCTGGCGTGCGCAGCGAGGTAGCGCCCTGCGCCATGGCGTTGGCGTGGAAGGCGTGGGTCGCCAGCTGCGATGGCGCTTTGATGGCGATGTGCCCGCGCTGGCCGATCAGCGGCGCGTCGCCCTGCGCCGGGTAGATGGCGAAGGCCCAGTGGCCGTCGGCGCCGAAAATGGCCTGGCCTTCGTCCTGGTGCTGCACGCTGTAGCCGAGCGGCTCCAGGCAGGCTTTGTAGAACTCCACGGCGCGCGGCAGGTCGCGGGTGGCGATGGATACGTGGTCAATCATGATGCTCTCTCCTTTCAAACGGCAAGCGCTCATGGTAAGCATCGTTGCTGAGACGATTTCCCGAATTCATTCATGGCAACGGGAATTTTTCTCACGTGCTAGCATGGCCTGTTATGAACACGCTACTTTGGATTCTTGCCGCGCTGGCGACGATCACCATCGTGTGGGCGGTTGCCACGCCCTACCGTCCGGCCACGGCGCAGGTTTTCCCCGACCATACGGAAGACTTTTTCCGCGATCCCGCGAACTTTGTCGGCGTCCCCATCGAACGCATCTTCGCCCAGGTCGGCCGTCCGCTCGACTACGATGACTGGGACTGGGGCCGGCTGGTCTACGATTGGCGCACTGCGCGCAGCCGTATCCGCCTGGTGACGCGGGGCGGCTATGCCATCTGCGTCCAGTTCCTCGACCCTGCCGACAAAAGCCGCTTCGGGACGGAGCTGGAGACCGTTTGGGAAAACAAGGAGTCTTTGCCCTAGCCAAGGCGCACGTTTAACCAAAGCGCCCGCTTTTTGATTTATCATCAAGCCATGGTCTCCCTATTGCTCGCAGCAGCGCTGGGCGCTGCACCTCCTGCACTGGATCCGCTCTGGCAATGCACGGCTGCGCATTACCGCGCCTTCGTGTCGCCGTCGGGTGCGCGAGCGCAGTGGCCAACTGTGCCGAAACTGCCGGAGCATTTGCGCGAGACGCGCCATATCACGCTCTCCACGCCTGGCATCGCGCCGGGCGGCCGGGCGCATATGATGTTTGTCGATAGCGCGGCAAAAGTCGTGTACATCGTGCAGACGTCCGGCCCGGCCGACACCGAAGTGGTATTCGGCCCGCTGCCGCCGGTCGAGTGCCCGCCGGCGTGATCCGCAAGCTGCGCACGTTCCTGCCGCTGCTCGGCGGCATCCTCGCGCTCAGCATCGCGGCGGCAATGCTGTCGCGCTGGCTCGACGCACCGTACCGCACTACCCTGCTCGGCATGATGCTGGCGGCTTACGCCTTGCTCCACGTCTGGCGGCTGTTCCAGCCAGACCTGCGCAGCGAGCGCAAAAAGACGAACGACCGCGTTACGCGGACCGGCCAGCTGCTGGTCAACGGACCGGTGGCGGCGCTGTTGGTGGGGCCTGTGCTGGTCATGCAGGCATTCTTCGCCGTTGAACCGCCGCTACCGCAGTTCGCTGCGCTGGGCGCAGGCTTTGTGCTGGCCTGGTGCTGGTGGTCGCTGGCGGTCCATCGCTGGCGCATCTGGGCGAGGGCTAAGGGCATGTCGGCGGCAGAGGTGCAGCGCTATGGCGAGGCGGCGCGGCTATTGTGGCCGCGCGGGCATTTTTTTGAACGTACTGAATGGGAGAGATGGACTATGCAAACGAGTCCGATGAAGGCTTTTGGCATCGCGACATTGGCGGCACTGGCCTGGTTCACAGGCGTGGTGCTACTGCTGGGCGGCGCCGAGCCTTCACCGGCTGCACATATTGCGGTCGTGGCGCTGCCCTTTATCCTGTGCGGCGCTTTGCAGTACCTGCTTAGCCGCACGGCGCAGCTGACGCGCTTGCGGCGCGGGATCCAGGTGATCGTGGCGGCCTTGCTTGCGCCGACCATCGCCACTTCGGTCCTCTGGTTTGTCATGGTCTTTGTTTTCGGACGCGCAGAGTAACGCCGTGCCGACCATCCTTTCGCATCCTGCCGTGCCGCTGGCGCTTGGCCTGGCGCTTGGCCGGGGGCGGATCTCGCGCAGGCTGCTGGCCGTCGGCATGCTGGCATCCATCGTGCCCGACCTTGACGTTGTCGCTTTCCGGCTTGGCATCGATTATGCGCACCAGTTCGGCCATCGCGGCGCGTCGCATTCGTTGGCGTTTGCCCTGGCGCTGGGCGCCCTGGCTGCGCTGGCCGCGCCGTGGCTGCGGGCGAAGCGCTGGGTCGCCATGGCTTTCGTGGCACTGGCCTGCGTATCGCATCCGCTGCTGGACATGCTGACCACCGGAGGACTGGGCGCGGCGCTGTGGTGGCCGCTCAGCGAGCAAAGGCTTTTCTTCCCGCTGCAGGTGATCCGGGTTTCACCGCTGACGCTGGAGACCTTCTTCGGGCCGCGCGGCCTGGTGGTGCTCCGCTCCGAGCTGCTGTGGGTCTGGCTGCCCTGCCTTGCGACGATGCTGGCCGCCTATGCACTGCGGACACGCCCACCGGCTTTCCACGCCACTCCGCACGGCGTCTTCCAGCCCATCGACAAGGCGCGCGAGGCGACCATTTACGGCGCCACGTTTGTGCTGCTTGTGGCCTGGCATATCGCCGGCGACGGCCGGCTGCTTGGCTCGATAGGAGTGATCGCGGTGATGGGCATGGTGCGCTACTTCCAGCTGCGCCGCAGCGGCCCGGACGGCGCGCCTATCGTGGCGCTGCACGCCGGCGCACTGCTGTTCGCCAATCCAGGCTTCAGGAAATCCGTGGAGCGCATCCCGCTGGCCGCGATCGAGCAAGTGAAAATCTACGGGCCGCACGGCAACCGCTACTACCGCTTCCTGCTGGCGCAGCGCGAGGCGCTGACACTGGCCTTGCTGCAGCATCGCGCTGCGGAGGATGCGGTGGCGAACTTCCTCCAGCAGGCCTTGCCGGGCAAGGTCGTCATTGCGCCGGCGCCCGCCACGTTCTTCGAGCAGGTGCGCGGGGACGCTTAGAGCGTCAGCTTGGTCTCGAACTTGGAGCAGTTCATGGCGAACAGGCTCTTCACGTTGACGACGTTGTGGTGCGAGGTGAATTCACGCCGGGTGAAGTTGCTGTACTCCTCCATCGATTCCACCGTGACGATCAGGTGGAAGTCGAATTCGCCCGCCACTTCGTAGCAGGACATCACTTCCGGCTGCAGCCGCATGCGCTGTTCGAACTGCTTGAGGATATCGGTATTCTGCTTTTCCAGTTCGATCGAGACGAACACCGTCAGCGGGCGTCCTGCCAGCACGCGGTCCACCAGCGCCACGGCCTTCACCAGCACGCCATCGGCGCGCAGCTTCTCGATGCGGCGCTGGCAGGTGGCGACGGAAGAATGCACGCGCTCCGCGATTTCGCGCAGGGGCGTGCTGGCATCGTCTTGCAGGATATTGAGGATGCCGCGGTCGATCCGGTCCAGCTCCCTCATGCCAGGTGGCGCAGCGGGTGCGCCCAGGCCGGCCAGCAAGGCTCGAAGAAGCGCGCCACCATCTCCGGCGTGACCTCGGCCAGCGTGGCGGGATTCCAGCGCGGCTGGTTGTCCTTGTCGATCACCAGCGCGCGCACGCCTTCGAAGATCTCGCCATGCTCGAAGTTGCGGCGCACCAGGTTGCGCTCCATGCGCAGGCAGTCGGCCACGTTCAGCGCGGCGCCGCGCCTGAGCAGCTCGTGCGTCACGCACATCATCAGCGGCGAGCGCAGCTCCATGGCTTTCAGCGACTTCTGCGCAAACGGGCTGCTGTCGCCGCGCAGCGATTCCATGATGGCGGGCACGCTGCCGGCGGCGAAATGGCGATCGATCAGGGCGCGCTGCTTTTCCAGTTCGCTGTCGCCGGCAAAGGCATTGTGCGGGCCGGCGAACACCGCGATCGCATCGCGCAGCGATGTGCCGGGCGTGGACTCGACCAGAGCGGTCAGCGCGGCCAGTTCCGTCTCCGGCACGAAGTAGTCGGCCAGGTCGAGGTAGAGCGCGTCGGCGGCGCCCACGGTCAGGCCGGTCAGGCCCAGCCACATGCCCAGCTGGCCCGGCGCATGCGACAGGAAATGGCTGCCGCCCACGTCCGGGAACAGGCCGATATTCACTTCCGGCATGGCCATCTTGGTACGGCCGGTGACAATGCGCACGCCACAGTCCGGGCCGCCCTGGGCAATGCCCATGCCGCCGCCCATCACCACGCCATCCATCAGCGCCACATAAGACTTGGGGTAGAAATGGATCAAATGGTTCAGCGCATATTCTTCGGTGAAGAAGTCTTCCAGCAGCGCGCTGCCGCCTTGCGGATTGGCACGGCCCACGTCGTGGAAGAAGCGGATGTCGCCGCCGGCGCACAGCGCGCGTTCGCTGCTGCTGCGCACCACCACGGCCGCCACGGCGGGATCGTCGCGCCAGGCCAGCAGGGCCTGCGTCATCGCGCGCACCATGTCGAGGGACAGCGAGTTGAGGGCTTTGGGTCGGTCCAGCGTGATGAAGCCGGTGCCGTTCGTGATCTGGGTGTGGACGTATTCGCTCATGCAAATATTTTAACGCACGACGGGCGCAAAAAAGGGCGCCAATTGCGCCCTTTGGTGTGCTTACACGGCCAGTCCTTTACATGGCGGTGGGTGGTGCTTCGTACGTGTCCGGGAAGTGCTTAATGGCCGCATGGTTATGGTTCTGCACACGGTCTTTGTACTTCATGACCTGGCGATCCAGTTTATCGATCAGGGTGTCGATGGCGGCGTAGAGGTCTTGCGACAGGCTTTCGACGTATACAGTTTTGCCAGACATGCGCAGGTTGATTTCCGCTTTCTGGCGTTTCTCTTTCTCGGTGAGGTTATCTACAGTCAGGATGACAGCAATATCGATTACTTGATCGAAATGGCGCTTGACTCGTTCCAGCTTGTTCTGCACGTATTCGCGGATGGCTGGGGTCACTTCGACATGATGTCCACTGATGGTGAGATTCATACACACTCCTAAAGATGATGTCGCTCTCGAGTTCGTGCACGCCATGGCGCACAGAGGAACCCATGCACTACAAAGATTTGCGGAGGCTTACCGGAGGGATTTTCAACGCTTCTCGATATTTGGCAACAGTCCGTCGCGCAATCACCATGCCTTGTTCTCCCAGCATGTCCGCAATCTTACTGTCGGATAAAGGATTTTTAGGGTCTTCTGCTCCTGTCAATTGCACAATCAGCGCCCGTATCGCAGTCGAGGAAGCCTCACCCCCGGCTTCGGTCGCGACGTGGCTGCCAAAGAAATATTTCAACTCAAACATGCCATGCGGGGTGAGCATATATTTTTGAGTTGTAACACGGGAAATAGTGCTCTCGTGTAGTCCCAGTGTATCAGCTATTTCACGCAACACAAGGGGGCGCATCGCCACCGCGCCGTGGCTGAAAAAATTCTTTTGTCGTTCTACTATCGCTTCCGCCACGCGCAGGATGGTGTCGAAGCGCTGGCGCATATTTTTGATCAGCCACTTGGCTTCCTGCAGCTGGCCGTTCATCTGCGATTCGCTCTTGCCCTGCTTGAGCAGGTTGGCGTACAGCGCGTTCACGCGCAGGCGCGGCACCACGTCGTTGTTCAGGGATACCACCCAGCCGCCGCGGCCCTTCTTCACGATCACGTCCGGCACCACATAGTCCGATTCGCCGCAGTCGAACTCGGCGCCCGGGTGCGGGTTGCACTGGCGGATCACGGCCTGCGCCTCGCGCAAGTCTTCATCGTCGCAGTCGAGCGCTTTCTTCAGCTTGGTGAACTCGCGCTGCGCGAACCAGGCCAGGTGCTTTTCGACAATGGTCAGGGCCATGCGGCGCGTCACCAGCGGCACGCCGGGCATGCGCTTGATTTGCAGCGCCAGGCACTCGGACGCATTGCGCGCGCCCACGCCGGGCGGGTCGAAGCTTTGCAGCAGCACCAGGGTGCAGCGCAGGTCGTCCAGTTCGATTTCCAGCTCGGGCGGCAGGCGCTCGAGGATTTCTTCCAGCGGCTCTTCCAGGTAGCCGTTTTCGTCCAGCGCGTCGATCACCATCTCCATCAGGGCGCGGTCGCGCGGCTCCTGCACGGTGACGCGCATCTGTTCCAGCAGGTGTTCGCGCAGGGTGCAGCCGGAAGCTTCCAGCTGCGGGCGGCTGTCTTCGTCGTCGGCCGACTTGCTGCCGGCGCTGGCGCTCCAGTCGGTGTCGTCGCTGCCGTTGCCGATGCTGTCGCCGTCGCCGGCTTCGTATGCATCGCCTTCGGCGGCGGCGGCGGGGCCATCCGCGCCATCCGGGGCCGGGGCCTCCGGCGTGGCCACGGCATCGTTGCCGGCGCCCTGGCTGATGGCGCCATCGGCCAGCAGGCGCACCGAGTGGTCGAGCGGATCGTCCAGGCGCTCCAGCATCGGGTTGTCGCTGAGCAGCTGCTCCAGTTCCTGGTGCAGCTCCAGCGTCGATAGCTGCAACAGGCGGATCGACTGCTGCAGCTGCGGCGTCAGCGCCAGGTGTTGCGAGGTTCGCAGTTGCAGTGTCTGTTTCATGGCCTTCGCTTACATGCGGAAGTGTTCGCCGAGGTAGACCCGGCGCACGGATTCGTTGGCGATGATATCGTCCGGTCGGCCCGAGGCCAGCACGGCGCCCTGGTTAATGATGTAGGCGCGGTCGCAAATACCAAGGGTCTCACGCACATTATGGTCGGTGATCAGGACACCGATATTGCGCTCCTTCAGGAAACGTACGATACGTTGGATTTCGATCACGGCGATCGGGTCGACGCCGGCAAACGGTTCGTCCAGCAGCACGAAGCGCGGGTTGGTGGCCAGGGCACGCGCGATCTCCACCCGGCGCCGCTCGCCGCCCGAGAGCGACAGGGCCTGGTTTTCGCGCAGCTTTTCAATCTGCAAGTCAGCCAGCAGGGCTTCCAGGCGCTGGTCGATGTCGGCCTTGCTCAATGGCTTGCCGTCGACCTGCTGGATTTCCAGCACGGCGCGGATGTTCTCCTCCACCGTCAGCTTGCGGAACACCGATGCTTCCTGCGGCAGGTAGGAAATGCCCAGGGTGGCGCGCTTGTGGATCGGCAGGCTGGAAACGTCGGTGCCGCCAATGTCGATGGTGCCGGCGTCGGACGCCACCAGGCCCACGATCATATAGAAGGAGGTGGTCTTGCCGGCACCGTTCGGGCCCAGCAGGCCGACCACTTCGCCGCAATCGACTTGCAGCGACACGTCGTGCACCACCTGGCGCTTGCCGTAGGATTTCTGGAGGCCGCGCACGACCAGCGTGCTGGCGCAGGTATTCGCTTCCATGCTTATTTTTTCTCTTGCGTTGCAGGCGGGGTTGCCGGAGGTTCGGTGCGCGAAGGCTGGATCACCATGGTGCCGCGGCCGCCGCCCGGCTTGCTTTCGCCGGTGGCGCTGTTGCGCACGCTGAAGAACTCCTTGCGGCTGTCGTAGGAGATGAATTCGCCCTGCACTTCGTCGTTCTGCTTGCCGCCTTCAATGCGGCGGATCGAGGCCTTGCTGAACATCTTCACCATCTCGGCCTGCTCGTCGTACTCGATGCGTTCAGCATCGCCTTCCACCCACAGGTCGCCGGCGCCGTCGCGCTTCTGGCGGAAAGTGGCTTTCTTGCCTTCGCCGAACAGGGTGACGTGCTTGTAGCCTTCCGGCGTCTGCTTGACGAAGGCGCGCTGCGCCGTCATCGCCAGCGTGCCGCGCGTCAGCGTCACGCCCCCGGACAGGATGGTGACCTGCTTGACGTCGTCGATATCGAGCGCGCCATAGCTGATGTTCATCGGTTTGTAGGAGTCGGCCTTTTCCGCCAACGCCGGGGCCGCGAGCCCCAGCAGCAGGGCTGCCGACAACAGTAATCGTTTCATAGTCTTTCCTTGTTTATTGTGCCCGCGGCGGCAGCACCAGCGTGCCGTTGCCTTCCAGGTGTATCTGGCGCGTCGCATTGTTGGCGCGCATGCTGTTCGCGGTGGCGACCGAGTCGCCCAGTTTCATTTTCACCGGCCGGTCGGTTTCCATGCGGTCTTCGTCCGGGAAGATCACCAGCTTCTCCGTGGCCAGGTGCAGCGACTGCGCCTGCGGCGAGGCCGCGCGGTCGATGCTGACCTTGCCGTTCAGGGTGATACGGCTGTTGGCCTCGTCCACCCGCGCCGTATTCGCCAGCATGTCCAGCGGCGGCGTCTCACCCGACAGGCTGCGCACGCGCGGCTTGTCGATCTCCGACGAATCGTCGATCGGGCGGTGGGTCAGCTTGTCGCCGGCGATGATGTAGCTCGGCTTGCCCTCCTTCGACATGCGCACGAAGGAGAAGTTCTCGATGATGTAATCCGGCTCATTCAGGCGCATATCGGCCTGCATGTCCTCGTCCGCGCGGTTCATCAGCTCCAGCAGGTAGAAGCTGCCAAGCGCCGCCACCAGCACCAGGATCATGCCGATGGAAAGGCGGAAGCGGTGGGCGATCCTCTGGTTACGCATGCTCCGCCCCGATCAAGCCAGGAACTGCGCCATCACGCGCTCGTAATTGCCGGTGGCGCGCAGCACGAATTCGCACGCCTCGCGCACGGCGCCGCGGCCGCCGGCCGCTTCGGTGATGTAATGGGCGCGCGCATGCACTTCCGGGCGGCCGTTCGGCACGCTCACGGCAAAGCCGGCGCGGCTCAAGATCGGCAGGTCGACCACGTCGTCGCCGATGAAGGCGACCTGCTCTTCGGTGATGCCGATCTGCTCCAGCATCGCCTTGAACGGGGTCAGCTTGTCGTGCCCGCCCTGGTGCACGTATTCGATGCCAAGGTCCTTGGCGCGCGCCAGCACGATCGGCGTGCGCCGCGCGGAAATGATGGCGGTCTTGATGCCCGCTTCCTGCAGCAGCTTGATGCCCAGGCCGTCGTGCACATTGAAGGTCTTGACCTGCTCGCCTTCGGCGCCGTAGGTCAGGCTGCCGTCGGTCAGCACGCCGTCCACGTCGAAGATGAACAGGCGCACCTTGGCGGCGCGGGCGACGAGTTCTTCGTGTGACAGGGCCATCAGATCACCTTGGCGCGCGTCAGGTCGTGGATATGCAGGGCGCCCACCAGCACGCCGGCATCGTCCACCACCAGCATCTGGTTGATGCGGAATTCTTCCATCACCGCCACCGCGTCCACCGCCAGCCGGTCGGGGCCGATGGTGCGCGGGTTCAGGTGCATCACGTCCTTGATGACCACCTTGGTGAAGTCCTGCACTTTCTCGATCATGCGGCGCAGGTCGCCGTCGGTGAAGACGCCGACCGGCTTGTGGTCGGCATCGACGATGGCGGTCATGCCCATGCCCTTCTGCGTGATTTCCAGCAGCGCGTCCGGCAGGCGGGTCTCCAGGCCCACGGCCGGAACCGCGGCGTCCTTGCGCATGATGTCGCGCACATGGGTCAGCAGGCGGCGGCCCAGGGCGCCGCCCGGGTGCGAACGGGCGAAATCTTCTTCCTTGAAGCCGCGCAGCTCCAGCAGCGCGACGGCAATGGCGTCGCCCAGCGCCAGCGTGACGGTGGTGGAGGCCGTCGGCGCCAGGTTCATCGGGCAGGCTTCCTTGGCCACCGAGACGTCCAGGTGCACGTCGGCGATCTTGGCCAGGCTCGATTGCGGCTTGCCGGTCATGGCGATCACGTGGCCGCCCATGCGCTTGACCACCGGCAGGATGGCCATCAGCTCGGACGCTTCGCCGGAATAGGAAATGGCGATCACTACGTCTTCCGGGGTCACCATGCCCAGGTCGCCGTGCGCCGCTTCGGCCGGGTGCACGAACAGGGCCGGGGTGCCGGTCGAGGCCAGGGTGGCGGCGATTTTCTTGCCGATATGGCCAGACTTGCCAATGCCGGAGACCACCACCCGCCCTTTGCATTGCAGCAACAGGGACACGGCTTGCCCTACGGTTTCGTCCGTTGCCAGGCGCGCATGCAGGGCGGCCAGGGCATCGGTTTCGATCTGCAGGGCTTCGCGCGCCAGTTCCAGGGCACGCGTTGCGGTCTTGGCATCAAAAGATTTCAGCATTGTTTTTTCATGGGTTACACTCATGCCCGAAGTATAGCCGAATTAGATAAGCAAAAAACTTGCCAGACATAACAAACAACGGATGTTCTCCCCCCTCGAGCTGACACTTCTCCTCCTTGGCAGCGCCGTCCTCGGCGTGGTCGCCTTCCGTATGATGCACCTGCCGCCGATGCTGGGTTACCTGGCCGTCGGCATCCTGCTCGGCCCCCATGCCATGGGCCTGGCCGAGCAAAGCCATGCCACCGAACTGCTGGGCGAATTCGGCGTGGTGTTCCTGATGTTCTCGATCGGGCTCGAGTTTTCCCTGCCCAAGCTGATGGCCATGCGCTCGATCGTGTTCGGCCTGGGCATGGCGCAGGTGGTGCTGACCATTGCCGCCACCATGCTGTTCGGCTGGCTGATCCACTTCGTGCTGCCACCCTCGGTGCAGCTGGGCTGGCAGGCCTCGTTCGCGCTGGGCGGCGCGCTGGCCATGTCGTCCACCGCCATCGTGGTGAAAATGCTCACGGAACGGCTGGAGCTGGAAAGCGACCACGGGCGCAAGATCATCGGCATCCTGCTGTTCCAGGACTTGGCGGTGGTGCCGCTGCTGATCCTGATCCCGGCGCTGGCGCAGAACCCGGCCGACCTGCCGCGCACGCTGGGGCTGGCCAGCCTGAAGGCGGCCGTGGTGCTGCTGCTGCTGCTGGTGGTCGGCCAGAAGGTGATGCGCAAATGGTTCACCATCGTGGTCATGCGCCGCTCGCAGGAGCTGTTCATGCTCAACCTGCTGCTGGTGACCCTGGGCGCGGCCTGGATCACCGAGCGGGCCGGCCTGTCCCTGGCGCTGGGCGCCTTCGTGGCGGGGATGCTGATTTCCGAGACCGAGTACAAGCACCAGGTGGAGGAGGACATCAAGCCGTTCCGCGACGTGCTGCTGGGCCTGTTCTTCATCACCGTCGGCATGCTGCTCAATGTGCGCATCGTGTTCGAGAACTGGTGGCTGGTCCTGGTGCTGCTGGCCGGCCCGGTGCTGCTCAAATTCGCCCTTATCGCCGGTCTGGCGCGCCTGTTCGGCTCCTCCACGTCGACCGCCATGCGCACCGGCCTGGCGCTGGCGCAGGCCGGCGAATTCGGCTTCGTGCTGCTGAATGTGGTGGGCGGCATGAAGCTGGTCGACCCGTTCGTGGTGCAGCTGGTGCTGGCGTCGATGGTGCTGTCGATGCTGGTGGCGCCGTTCCTGATCGCCCAGTCGGACCGCATCGTGATGAAGTTCTCCGCCAACGAGTGGATGATGCAGTCGCTGAACCTGACCAATATCGCGGCGCGCACGATGGCGTCGCAAAAGCACGTGATCGTGGCGGGCTTCGGCCGCTCCGGCCAGTCGCTGGCGACCTTGCTGAGCGAAGAAAAAATTCCCTACCATGCGCTGGACCTGGACCCGATCCGGGTACAGGAGGCGCAGGCAGCAGGCGCCAACGTATCCTACGGCGATGCCGCGCGCCGCGAGTCGCTGGTGGCGGCGGGCATCAAGCGCGCGTCGGCGGTAGTGATTACCTATGCCTCCACGCCGTCGGCGCTGAAGGTGCTGCACCTGGTGCATGAACTGGCGCCGGAGCTGCCGGTGATCGTGCGCTCCCACGACGACACCGACCTGGACCGGCTGAAGGAAGCCGGCGCAGCGGAGGTGGTGCCGGAGCTGATGGAAGGTTCGCTGATGCTGGCCTCCCATGCGCTGGTGATGCTGGGCGTGCCCTTGCGGCGCGTGGTGCACCGCGTGCAGAGGGCCCGGGAAGCGCGCTACGCCTCCCTGCGCGGCTATTTCCACGGCGCCAGCGATTCGGGCGAGGAGTCGGAGATGGTGCGCCTGCATTCGGTGTCGCTGGGAGAGCAGGCCTCCTGCATCGGCAAATGCGTGCGCGACCTGGGGCTGGACGAGACGGGAGCCGAAATTTCAGCGATCCGCCGCGGCAAGGTAAGGCTCGAAGCCGCACCGGGGATGACGCTGGAGGCAGGCGATGTCGTGGTACTGCGCGGCACCGCTGAAGAAGTAGCGCGCGCCGAGAACGATCTGCTGGCTTAAAAAAAATGGGGACGTACCCCATTTAATTGGCAACTTTCTCAAAGAGAAAGTTGCCGATTAAATGGGGTACGTCCCCATTTTTTAAGCAGCGTAGCGGACCACGCGGTTGCGGCCGCCCTCTTTCGCCTGGTACAAGGCTTCGTCGGCCTGCTCGATCAGCTGCGCCGCCTGGACCTCCGGCTTGCCGCCGTCCGGCACCTGCGACAGGCTCGATACGCCCACCGAAGCGGTAATCGATACCTTCACCCCATGCGACAGCTCGATCATGCTGGCCGCAATCCCGGCCCGGATCCGCTCCGCCACGTAAGCCGCGCTCTCCAGGTCCGCATCGATCAGCAGTACCACGAACTCCTCGCCGCCAAAGCGCGCCAGCGCATCGGACAGGCGCAGCTCGGCCTTGATGCGCGCCGCTACTTCGCGCAGCACCTCGTCGCCACCGCCGTGGCCCACGGTATCGTTGACGCGCTTGAAGTGGTCGATATCGATATACATGAACGACACCGGATACGACTGCCGGCGTGCGCGTGAAATCTCTTCCAGCAAGCGCCGGTCCACATAGCGCCGGTTGAAGACGCCGGTCAGCGCATCGGTCAGGCCCATGTACTTCAGCATCTCGTTGGAGATCACGTTCTCCAGGCAGATGGCGATGATGGACGCCATGTGCTCGACGAAATCCGTGCCCAGGCTGGGCGAAAAACGGGTCGGGTCGGCGCTGCCCAGGTTCAGCGAACCGATCACGCGCTTGTTGCGCAGCAGCGGCACCACGCCCACGCTTTGCAGGCGCGCCGCCGGTTGCGGGAACTGGCGCGCATGTTTCAGCGCGTCGAACATGCCCAGCTGGGGCTTGGGCTGCTGGCCCGGCTGCAGCTCGAATCCCAGCCCTTCCACGTCCGGCACAAACACCAGGTCGGGGAAGTCGTTGAAGTCCACACCCAGCTTTTCCATCACCGTGCGGATATCGTCATCCACATCGACCAGGGTCAGGGTCACCGCATCGAGGTCGGAAATCACCGGCAGGGTGCGGAAGATAGTGCCGATCAGTTCAGGGAAGCTGGAGGCGCCGACGATTTCCAGGTCAAACGCCTGGTGGCGCATCATGATCGAGTGATTGCGCTCGGCTTGCTCGATCAGGTAGGCGAGGCGGGCGCGCAGGGCCTGGTTTTCGGCCAGCAGGTCCGCCTGGGTGGGCTGTTTGCCCGTGATTTTCTGCGTGATCTCCATCGCCCGCCACAAATTCACTACTAAAACGACAGTGTAACCTCGATTTGGTCGCCAACCCTTAGTTTTATACCATCACCTGTTGTTACAACGGCATTCATACCGAAACAGATGCCGCCATCGACTTCCGGCTTGGCGCGGTAGCTTTGCAGGATGTCCAGCGGGTCGGGGCCGAATTCGCCGGTGGCCTGGTCGACCGACGGCATGGGGCAGCGCGCGCACGGCTTGCAGGGGTTCAGCACCGCCTCGCCGATGCGCAGCTCTTCCGCGTAATCTTCCTCGAAGGCTTCCAGGTCGCCAATCACCAGGTTGGGGCGGAAGCGGTTCATCGGCAGCGGGGCGCGGCCCTGCGCGGCCAGCTTTTCGTTCAAGTCCTGCAGCGAACCGGTGCCGGTGACCAGGATCGGGTAGCCGTCCGAGAACAGGGTTGGGTGCTGTTCGCCGTCGGTCCACTTGCCGCTGGTCAGGCGCTTGGCATTGGCGTGGAAGCGCACCAGGCGGCATTCCAGGCCGAGGAACTTACTGAACCAGGTGGCGGTGGTTTCATCGCAGTCATAGGCCAGCACCGTGTCTTCCCAGACCTGGACTTGCAAGCTGGGAGCCCCCTCCGGATCGGGCAGGCCAAGCGGGATGTCAAGCTGCAGCATGCCGGGCGCGCGCAGCTCCAATGTGTCGCGCTTGAGGCGCGGCACGATCAGCGCCATGCGCGGGTGCTCGCGCTGGGTCAGGGCGACGCCGTTGACGTCCACCAGCATCCACTCGCGGTCGTAGATTTGTTCGGTCATCAAACCGGCGCGCGTCAGCGTCGCTTCCTGCAGCGACAAGCCGGCGCAGGATTTGATGGGGTAGATGGTGAGTTCGGAGATGAAGGGCATAGTGCCCCCCAGTATGGCAGAAAACCGGAAAACCAGAAATCCAGGGTCTGGTCCTGGGGCCGGACCCTGGTTTCCCGTTTGACCTTAAGCCGCCTCCGCCTTCGGCTTCTTCGGCAGCTTGCTGCGTGCCGACGGCTTGTGCGTGCCCGGCTTCTTGGCGCGCTTTGGCGCCTGCGTTTCGACCACAGCGGCTTCGGCGCTGACAGCCGCTTCCGCCGCCGCAGCCAGCACGGCTTCCGCCTGCTGCACCGCCTCCGCCGCATCGGCAGCCGCCTGTGCTACCTTGCTGCTGCGCGAACCGGCCTTCTTGGCCGCCGGCTTCTTGGCAGCGGCGCGCGTGCGCTTGGCCGGCGCTTCGGCTGGCGCCTCCAGCGGCGCCTCCACCACCGGCGCGGCTTCCTCCACTACCGCCACGGCAGCGACTTCCGCATCGGCAGGCACTTCAACGGCGACGGCTTCGGCTGCCTCGGCAGCGTCGGACGCCACAGGCGCCGACTCACCACGCCGGCCACGGCCGCCACGGTTGCCGCGGCTGCGGCGGCCATCGCGTCCTTCACGGGCTTCGCGCGCTTCGCGGCCTTCGCGTTCAGCCGGCGCAGCTTCCTCCGCCTGCACCGCTTCCACAGCCTCGGGGCCCTCGCCTTCCACGGCGGCTGCCGCCGCTGCTGCATCCTGTTCAACCACCGGCAGCACGACCGGCTGGCTGCTGCGGTACACATACGCGCCCGACTTTTCATCGCGGCCAAATTCCAGCAGGCCGCGCGCCTTCATTTCCTCCAGCAGGTTGCCGAAGGTACGGAAACCGTAGTACGACTCGCTGAAGTCCGGCTTGCGGCGCTTGATCGCTTCCTTCAGCACCGAAGCCCAGATCTTGCCCTCGCCACGCTCCGCGGCCAGCGCGTCGAACGTGGTGTAAGCGATATCGATGCACTGGTTGCGGCGCTTGTCCATCTCTTCGCGGCGGCGCTTCTCCTCTTCCGGCGAACGCTTCGGCTGCTGCTCGCGCGCGTCGCGGCTGGCCTGGCGCTGGCGGCGCGATTCGCGCACCAGGTCGTCGTAGAAAATGAATTCATCGCAGTTGGCCACCAGCAGGTCGGAAGTAGAATCCTTCACGCCCACGCCGATCACGCGCTTGGCGTTCTCGCGCAGCTTGGATACCAGCGGCGAAAAATCGGAATCGCCGGAGATGATGACGAAGGTGTTGACGTGCGACTTGGTGTAGCACAGGTCCAGTGCGTCCACCACCATGCGGATGTCGGCCGAGTTCTTGCCCGACAGGCGCACGTGCGGGATTTCGATCAGCTCGAAATTGGCCTCATGCATCGGCGCTTTAAAGCCCTTGTAGCGGTCCCAGTCGCAATATGCCTTCTTCACCACGATGCTGCCCTTCAGCAGCAGGCGCTCCAGCACTGGTTTGATATCGAACTTCTCGTAGTTGGCGTCGCGGACGCCCAGTGCGACGTTTTCAAAGTCGCAGAACAGGGCCATGCTGGCGTTTTCGTTAGGTGAAGCCATAATTTTTATAAGGATGGGAAGCTGGGCACAATCCGACGATTATACTATTTCGCCAACACATAACCGAGGAGACACCAATGAAGCACCTGCTGATCGCCGCCGCCACCGCCCTGATGATGCACAGCGCCGTGGCCGCCGACCCGGACACCGAGTTCCGCCAGCAGGTAAACGCCTTCGTCGACCAATGGCACGACGACGCCTCGCACACCCGTCCCGACTACTGGGACAAGTTCACCCCCAACGCCGTTTTCATCGGCACCGACAAGAGCGAAGTCTGGAGCTACACGGAATTCAAGGCCTGGGCCAAGCGGTTCTGGGACCGCAAGAAAGCCTGGAGTTTCACGGCGCAAAAGCGCAACGTCTACTTCTCGCCCGATAAGAAGTACGTCTGGTTCGACGAACAGCTGAACACCCAGATGGGCACCTGCCAGGCCAGCGGGGTGCTGGTCAACACCGGCAAAGGTTTCAAGATCGAGCACTACCAGCTGTCGCTGGCGGTGCCCAATCCGCTCATGGACAGCTTCACCAAAGCCATCAAGGAGCATGAGGCAACTGCCAAGCCCTGAGGGCTGGCAGCCCGGCTATCAAGCCTGCTTGCGGCGGCGCGCCACCAGCGCGCCGGCCAGCCCCAGTCCCAGCAGGGCGAGCGAGCCAGGTTCAGGCACCGCTGCGGCAGGTCCGCGTTCCTCAGTGAAGGTGAAGTCGTCGATACCGATCAGGCCCGTCTGCAGGATTTCAAAGCGCGTCATGCCGGCGCCGGAAATGCTCAGGGTCTGGGCAACCAGTCCGGTGAAGGAGGCCGACGCGACCAGGTTGTTCAGCGCATCGAAGCCACGCAGCGTGACCGTGTCGCTATCGCCGCCCTGGTCGCCGGCAAAGACGGAAATGAAGTTGACGCTGCTAACCGGGCCGAGGAAGTAGCCGGTAATGTCGCCACCAAAGGAATCCGCATTGATCGCCGCGTTAGGCGCGCTCTGCGGCAAGTCGCCCGAGCCGCCATTGGAAATGTGCAGGTTTTGGTTGAAACGGACGCCCAGCGCATCAAAGGTGCCGATAGTCGCAGTGGAGCCGAAGGCCTGGCTATCGAAGTTGATGACACCGGCATTAGCTTGGCCGGCAAGGCCAAGGGCTGCAAAAGCAGCGGCGAGCAAAGCGTGCTTCATAAAGTCTCCTTAGGACAATCCCCGTTATTAGGTACGCAATAACTAGCAATATGCATGCCACTTACTAAGTTCTTGATTTGCCGAGGATCGCCTTCAGGACTGTAAGTATTTCCGACAAATTTTCGCTATCGCCTCAGGTGCGCGGACCGCAGGCTCAATCGAGCTGCCAATGTCGTAACGCTCGTTCGCCTCAAAGGTGCATGAGAGCAGGTCCGAGCACATGTAGTCCAGGGTCGAGTCTGCGGCAAAGAACTTGGTTTGCGAGAACAGCACATTGTTGCTGCCACCTGCCCAGCTCAGGCTTAATTCTCGACAGTTGAGTCCTCCGGATGGGGCGGATCCCAGAAGTCAAAAAGCCGCGACGTGCGCGGCTTTTTCGGTGATGCAGGCTTTGCTGGCCGATCGCGACCGCATGCCCTGAACTGCAAATGGCTGGTCAGGCTTTGCGGCGGCGTGCAAAGCCCAGCGCCAGCAGGCCCATGCCCAGCAGCGGCAGGCTGGCCGGCAGCGGTACCGCTGCTGTGCTTTCGTAGGAAGCCTTGAACCACAGGTCGCGGTTCGCCATCGGAATCCATTGCGAGTTGGTCCACGCGCCAGTGTTGTTGCCATTGTTGATGTAGACGAAGTTGCCGCTGTCCAGCACCGACGCATAGGTGGAGGGCATCTTGGCGCTGGACGCGACACCGTCGAACAGGCCGGAGGCGCTCAGGAAGGCCACATACGACTTGCCGTCTTTCAGGTTGACGCCACCGGTGTTGAAGGCAAACTCTTTCGAAGCGCCTGGGCCGGAGCCGGTGAAGGATTGGGCAGCACTGGTGAACAGGGCCGGGCCTTGGGCGCGGTCGCCGCTCCACTCATACAGGTAAGCCTTGAAATGCACCGGGCCGGGCACCTCGCCAGTCAGGAACATGGAGAAGGAGTTCAGCGTCTGCTTGCCGGCCAGCGAGAAGGTCTGGCCATAGGTTGCCGTATTCGGTTCGCCGAAGAAGCCCACCGTGCCGACGTAGGACGTGGTGGTATCGATCAGGCCAGCATGCGCGCTCGCGGCCAGGCTGAACAGGGCGGCGGCGGCCAACTTCTTGAATTGCATAGTATCTCCGGAAACGTAAATTTCCTGTAGGTAGCAAATACCATGCCAATCTGATAAGTTACTGATTTTATTAACATGCGCATCCTGAAAAGTTTGCAAATGTAAAGTTTGCCGACAGCCCAGGAAAAGAAAATGCCCGGCAGCCTTCCGGCAGCCGGGCATCTGCGTCGCGTCCGGGTCAGACGTTGAACAGGAAGTTCAGCACGTCGCCATCCTTGACCACGTATTCCTTGCCCTCGGCGCGCATCTTGCCCGCTTCCTTGGCGCCGGTCTCGCCCTTGTAGGCGATGTAGTCGTCGAAGGAGATGGTCTGGGCGCGGATGAAGCCGCGTTCGAAGTCGGTGTGGATCACACCTGCCGCCTGCGGTGCGGTGTCGCCGATGTGGATGGTCCAGGCGCGCACTTCCTTCACGCCGGCGGTGAAGTAGGTTTGCAGGCCCAGCAGCTTGAAGCCGGCGCGGATCAGGCGGTCCAGGCCTGGCTCTTCCATGCCCATGTCCGCCAGGAAGGCCGCCTTGTCGGCGTCGTCCAGCTCCGCGATTTCCGATTCGATGGCGGCGCAGATGGCCACGATCGGCGCGTTCTGCGCTTCGGCGTACTTGGTCAGCTGGTCCAGCAGCGGGTTGTTGGTGAAGCCACTGTCGGATACGTTGGCCACGTACATGGCTGGCTTGGCGGTGATCAGGCACAGCGGCTTGATCAGGGCCATGTCTTCGGCACCCAGGCCCATGGCGCGCACGGGCTTGGCTTCGTTCAGGTGCGGCACCAGGGTTTCCAGCAGGGCCACCAGCTTGGCGGAATCCTTGTCGCCGGAGCGGGCTTTCTTCTGCTCGCGGGCGATGGTTTTTTCCACGGTCGACAGGTCGGCCAGCGCCAGCTCGGTCTGGATCACTTCGATGTCGTCCAGCGGCGAGACGCGGCCGGCCACGTGCACCACGTTTTCGTCTTCGAAGCAGCGCACCACGTTGACGATGGCGTCGGTTTCGCGGATGTGCGACAGGAACTGGTTGCCCAGGCCTTCGCCCTTGGAGGCACCCGCCACCAGGCCGGCGATGTCGACGAATTCCACGATGGCCGGGACGATACGCTCCGGCTTGACGATTTCGGACAGCTGCTTCAGGCGCGGATCAGGCACTTCCACCACACCCACGTTTGGCTCGATGGTGCAGAACGGGTAGTTCTCGGCGGCGATGCCAGCCTTGGTCAGTGCATTGAAGAGGGTGGACTTGCCGACGTTAGGCAGGCCGACGATGCCGCATTTCAGACTCATGGAAAACCTTTAAATGATATTGTTCTGCTACGGCATTTGCCGCAAATAGACCGAGATTGTACCCCAGAACATGTCCAGAACCGCCCATTTCACCCTGCTGGCCCGCTACAACGAATGGATGAACAACAAGCTGTACGCGGCAGCGGCGGCGCTGCCGCCCGCTGAACTGGCGGCGCCGCGCGGCGCCTTCTTCGGCTCCCTGCAGGCGACGCTGAACCATATCGCCGTGGGCGACACCATCTGGCTGAAACGCATTGCCGCCCACCCGCAGTTCGCCGCCGTGCTGGCGCCGCTGGCCGCGCTGCCCGTGCCGGCCGCGCTCGACCAGCCCTTGTGCGATTCGTTTGCAGCCCTGCGCGCGCACCGGGCCTGGCTCGACCAGTTGCTGCTGCAGTGGGTCGACAGCCTGGCCGAGGCCGACCTGGACGCGGTCATCAGCTATCGCCGCCTGAACGGCGAAGCCAACCACCGCCAGCTTGGCCTGCTATTGCTGCACGTGTTCAACCACCAGACCCACCATCGGGGCCAGGCCACCACCCTGCTGTCGCAGGCCGGGGTCGATGTCGGGGCGACCGACTTGCTGCTGCTGGTGCCCGACGCCGAAGTTTGAACGGCATCAATTCCTGATACCCCTGAGGACGCTTGACGATACAAGTATCGGCGATGCTTGTGCTATTGTGGCGGACCGCAAATAATGCTTTTAAAACAATATGGGGAGCATCATGGATTTGCTATGGTTTATCGCACTGTGCGTGATCGCGCGCTGGGCCTGGACGGCGCGCAGCGACGCGCGGCGCGCCAACGAACGCACGCGCGAGCTGCACAGCGAACTGGTCGCGCTGCGCGAAGAGTTCCGCAACCTGTCGCCCGCTGCCGGGACGCCACCACCGGCCCGCGCCAGCGAGGCGCAATCGGCCGGCGACGCGCAACTGGCCGCCGCAGCGGCGACGCCGCCCGACGCGCCACTACCCGACGCGCCGCTTCCCGAAGCGCCCGAGCCGGTCCGCGCCGCCGAGCGTGAACCGCTGATCGCCCGCACCGCCTCCCCAGCGCCGGCAGCGTCCGCGCCTGCGATCAGCGCTGCGACGCCCGAGCCGGCGCCGGCCGCGCCGGAAGAAACAGAAGCGCTCACGCAACCGGCCGCCATGGAGGAAACGCCGCCGGGCGCCAGCGCGACGCCGCGCGCCCCGGACTGGCCGCACGAAGCCGCCGCCGCAGCGCCCACGCCAGCCGCGCCGCGCGCGCAACCGCAGCTGCCACCGCGCGAACCACCGGCCTGGTTCACCGCCGCCCGCAACTGGCTGTTTGAAGGCAACCTGGTGGCCAAGATCGGCCTGCTGATCCTGTTCATCGGCGTCAGCTTCCTGCTCAAGTACGCCGCCGCCCGCGTCACCGTTCCAATCGAACTGCGCCTGGCCGGCATCGTGCTGGCCGACCTTGGCGCGCTGGCCTGGGCCTGGCGCATCCGCAACAGCAACCGTGGCGTCAGCCTGCCGCTGCAGGGCACCTGCATGGCCGTGCTGATGCTGGTGGTGTTCGGCGCTTTCCGCATGTACCAGCTGATCCCGAGCGGCATGGCGTTCGGCCTGCTGTTCCTGCTGACCATCGGCACCTGCCTGCTGGCCGTGCTGCAGAACGCCCAGTGGCTGGCCATCTTCGGCATCACCGGCGGCTTTGCCGCGCCGATCCTGACCTCCACCGGCCAGGGCAGCCATATCGCCCTGTTCAGCTACTACGCCCTGCTCAATGCCGGCATCCTGGCCATTGCGCTGAAGCGCTCGTGGCGCGCGCTCAACCTGCTCGGCTTCGCCTTCACCTTCACCATCGGCACGGCCTGGGGCGTGCTGCGCTACGAACCGCAAGACTACCTGTCGGCGCAAGCCTTCCTCGTCCTGTTCTTCCTGTACTACGTGGGCATCGCCATCGCCTACGCGCGCCAGGAAGCGCCCAAGCTGAAAAGCTATGTCGACGGCACCCTGGTGTTCGGTACCCCGATGCTGGCCGCCAGCCTGCAGTTCGGGCTGGTGAAAGGCTTCGAGTTCGGCATGGCCTACTCCGCCCTCGTGCTCGGCCTGTTCTACGGCGTGCTGGCCACCGTGCTGGCGCGCCGCCGCGCCAGCTATGCCATGCTGGTGGAAGTGTTTACCGCACTGGCCGTGGTGTTCGGCACCATTGCCATCCCGATGGCGCTGGACGGCCGCTGGACTTCCGCCGCCTGGGCGCTGGAAGGCGCCGGCATCGTCTGGATCGGGCTGCGCCAGCGCCAGCCGCTGGCCTGGGCCTTCGGCCTGCTGGTGCAGCTGGGCGCCTGGCTCAGCTTCATCGGCTCCATGTTCGGCCTGTCCGAGCAGGCCGCGCTCGACTCCAACCTGTGGCTCGGCTTCCTGCTGCTGGCCGTCAGCGCCTGCCTGATGGCAATGCGCTTCCGCAGCCATGCCGGCGAAGAAGGCTTGCGCCGCCTGCACCTGCTGGGCGCCCTGTTCCTGGCCGGCGCCGCCATCTGGCTGATGGGCGGCGCATGGACTGAAATCGTGCTGCGCACCAGCGGCAGCCTGCAGGCCAACCTGCTGGCCGCCAGCGCGCTCGGCGTGGCGCTCGTCATGGCCCTGATCGCGCGCCGCCTGGACTGGCCGATGGCGCGCGGCCTGGCCCTGGCCGCGCAACTGCTGGCAGGGCTGGTGCTGGCGCTGCTGCTGGCCCTGAACTGGAACGTGGCGCCGGTCTCGCCCGACCTGTTCGCCACACCATTCCTGGGCAGCGTGATGCTGCTGGCGGGCGCCATGTTCAGCGCCTGGGCCCTGCAGCGCCACGGCAGCCAGGCCCCTGCCATGCTGCCGCACGCCGTGCTGGGTTATGCCGGCATGTGGTGGCTGCTGGTGGTCGCCCCCACCCTGGCAAACTGGCTGCTGGCGCACTACGAGATCGCCACCGCCGGCGACTTCAACCGATTCAGCCCGCTGCGCGCCAGCGCCTACGCCCTGCTGGTAGCCGCCACCACGCCGCTGTTCATGCACCTGTCGCGGCGCCTGGCCTGGCCCGCGCTGCGCGCCGCCGCACTGCCGGCCTGGCTGCTGTTCGGCCTGGCCACGCTCGGCATGCTGGGCGCCCTGTACGCCGAAGCCCGCATGCCGGCTGGCGAGCACTGGGTCGCGTTCGGCGCGCTGTGGCTGGTGTCCGAATGGCTGATGCGCAGCATGGCGCTGCGCGAACCGGTACTGGTACTGCTGCACACCGTGCGCAGCACCGGGCCGTGGCTGATGATCTGGCCGGTCGGCGCCTGGTGGATCGCGCGCGCACTGGAAGGCAGCGGCGCCGATCCGGCCTGGGCCAACTTCCTGCCGGCCTGGCTGATGATGGGCGGCCTGGCGTGGGTCATGCGCCGCGTGCGCGCCAACGGCTGGCCGGTGGCCCCGGTCGCCGGCTGGTACCGCGACATCCTGCTGCCGCTGGGCTGCGCCTGGTCGCTGCTGCTGGTGGCCGTATGGAACCTGTCGCAGGACGGTGCCATGGCGCCGCTGCCCTACGTGCCGCTGGCCAACCCGCTCGACCTGACCAGCATCTTCGCCCTGCTGCTGTGCGTGGCCGGCTACCGCATGCGCCAGGACAAGCTGGCGCCTTACCGCCAGCAGCTGCTGGGCATCGGCGCGCTGGCCGCCTACGCCTGGTTCAACCTGGCCCTGCTGCGCACCGTCTCGCACTACCTCGACGTGCCCTACCACTTCGACGCCATGTTCGCCTCGCAGTTCGTGCAGGCCATGCTGTCGCTGGTGTGGAGCGTGACCGCCCTGCTGCTGATGCGCTACGCCGCGCGCAAGGCCGAACGCAAGCTGTGGATCGCCGGCGCCGTGCTGCTGGGCGTGGTGGTGGCCAAGCTGTTCCTGGTCGACCTGTCGAACGTGGGCGGCGTGGAACGCATCGTCTCCTTCCTCGGCGTGGGCGCGCTGATGGTCGGCATCGGCTACCTGGCCCCGTACCCCACCGCGCGCGACAGCGCCAGCCGCCAGGAGGCCGCATGAACGCCCTGCTTTTCGCCGCCGCGCTGGCTGGCGCCGCGCCAAGCGACACGCCGCACGATTACTCGCACGTCTTGCCGCTGACAGTCAGCGGCAAAGCCAGCGTGCTGCAGCTGCAGTTGCCGCGCGGCGCCTACCTCAATGCGCGCTCGCCGGCGCTGCACGATATCCGCGTATTCGACGCCAACGGCGTGCCGCAGCCGTTCGCGCTGCGCCAGCCCGAAAGCACCGCCAGCACCGCCCACCGCGCCCTGCCGCTACGGGTATTCCCACTGATGGCGGAGCGCGCCGACGCCCCACTGGCGGGACTGGAAGTCAGCACCGCTACCGACGGCCGTGTGCTTTCGGTGCGCCTGCCAGCCGCGCAAGGCGCAGCCAGCGACCGCGGCCAGCAACGGCTGGCCGCACTGGTACTGGACTTGCGCCAGGAAGGCGTGGCCGAAGCGCCACAGGTGGACGCCCTGCATTTCACCCTGCCCGCAGGGCGCAGCAGTTACAGCGGCCAGGTCCTGCTGGAAGCCAGCGACGACTTGAAACACTGGGAGACCGTGGCTGTTGCGGAGCTGAGCTGGCTCTCCAACGCCAGCGAAGAAACGCTGGCAAACGACAAGCTGGAGTTCGCCGCGCGCGCCATGCGCTACGCGCGCCTGAGCTGGCGCAACGGCGAACCGTTGCAGTTCGCCGCCATCAGCGCCCAAGCGCCGGTACGCGCGCTGGCGCCGGCGCCGACCGAAACGCTGCTGCTGCCGGCCCAGGCCGGACGCGACGCACGCGACCTGCAATACCTCAAGCCGGCCGGCGTTCCGGCCGCCCGCGCCGGGCTGCAGATCGACAGCGGCAATGCCGTGCTGCCGGCCACCCTGGGCAGCTACCGCGAGCAACGCCGCAGCGGCCAGTACCGCTTCGAGCCAGCCGTCAGCACCACCTTCTTCCGCCTGGAGCAGAACGGCAAGCCGCGCGTCTCGGGCGACATCGCCGTGCCGGACTGGCTGGGCGAGCGCCTGGTGCTGCGCTTCCAGCAGCCGCCCGCGATCCAGCCCGCGCTGCGCATCAGCTGGCAGCCCGCCACGCTGGTGTTTGTGGCAGGTGGCACGCCACCTTACACGCTGGCCGTCGGGCGCGACAAGGCGCTCCCTGCCGCACGCGCCATCAGCGAAGTGGCGCCAGGATTTACGCCGGCCGAGCTGCGCGAAGTGGAACGCGCGGTGGCCGGTGCACCGCGCGCCCAGGTCGAAGCGCTGGCAGCAGCCGCCAAACAGGCGAGCGCCGACAGCAGCGCCGCGCAATCGCGCCTGCTGTTGCTATGGGGCGTGCTGCTGCTCGGTGTGGCAGCGGTAGCGGGGATGGTGTGGCGCCTGCTGCGGCAGGCGCCCGGCACTTAAGGCGTGTGCAGTTCCATCGTCGCCTTGGTGAAGTCGCCGGCGACGGCGGTCGGGATGATGCGCAGGGACTTCTCGATCGCCTCGTCGATCAGCAGCTGCTCCTCGCGGCGCGGACGGTGCAGCACGAAGTCGGCCACCGGCTGGTTCAGGTTCAGGGTGCGCGGGTGGCCGATGCCGATGCGCAGGCGCCAGTAGTCCTGCGTGCCGAGGGCGGAGCTGATGTCCTTCAAGCCGTTATGGCCGCCGGAGGAGCCGCCCTTTTTCAGCTTGGCCGCACCGGGCGGCAGGTCCAGTTCATCGTGCACCACCAGGATTTCATCCGGGTTGATCTTGTAGAAGCGCGCAATCGCACCGACCGACTGGCCGGAACGGTTCATATACGTTTGCGGCTCGAGTAGCCAGAGCTGGTTGCCGCCGATGATGGTCTTCGCCACCATGGCATTGAAACCCGACTCGCGCTGCAGGCGCGCGTTCGGCAGCGAGTTCGCGAGGTTATCCACCAGCCAGAAGCCGGCGTTGTGGCGGGTTTGTTCGTAGTCGGGGCCGGGGTTGCCGAGGCCGACGATCAGGCGGATGGGCATGGTCTTGCGGTTGCGAGTGCAAAACCGCAGATTATACCCTCGCCCTCACATCAGCCCGCGGGCCAGCAAAGCAATCTCGCCGATCAGGATGGCCGCCATCATGCCGAATCCCCAACGGCTGATGCGGTCGACATGATTGCGCAAGGCATCGATCTGCGCCTGCAGCGACGCGATCGCCTTCACGATCTCATCGCGCGTGTACAACTGCATTTCGAGGCGCAGTTTCGCAAAGCCATCGTCAACATATTGGCGCATGCGGGCGAACTGGGTGGTGGTTGAGTCGCGCTATGCGGCAGCCTCCATCACTGTGCAGACCACCATTGTTTGCCATTCCCACCCGAAGCCCCTTGAGCACGCGCACAACAAACTGCGGAACTGAATAGCCAGCGCGCTGTCAGCGCAAGTGCGGCGGCAACCCGTCTTGCGCCGCCAGCAGCCGGGCATGCGCCGCCATGTCCACCGGCCGGTACTTGACCACCGTGCCGGCCGGATGGGCGCCCAGGTAGTTGTCGCCTTTCCAGTTACGCGCAGGACGCACCGGGCGCGGCACGAAACCACCGCCGCAATTCGGGCAGGTATTGGCCAGCAGGCCGACGCAATCGGCGCAGAAAGTACATTCGTAGGTGCAGATGCGCGCCTCGAGCGACGCCGGCGGCAAGTCTTTGTTGCAATTTTCACAGCTTGGACGCAGTTCCAGCATGGTATTTCCCCAGTTTTGCAAAAAATTTAATGCTATCCGAATATTTTTCTTGACGTAGGCTTTCACATGTAAGATATTTATTACACGTGTCTTCAACTTAAATCAGAAAGGACGTAGCATGAAATACCTCGCCACCCTGCTGCTTGCAGCCAGCTTCACCGCCCCAGCCCTCGCCAGCGACGGCGCCCTGACGGACAAAGAGCGCATCGACCAGCTCATCCAGCAGAACAAAGCCCTGCTGGCGCAGAACGCGCAGTTGCTGGAACAGTGCGAACGGCCCAAGACCAAAGAAGAAGCCTTCGCCCAATGCATGCAGGCGGCGCGCGGCGACAAGGGCGCGATGGCGACGGAATCGGTCGGCGCCAGCTGCCGCCAGCTGCTCAAGTGAGCCTGATGCAAAACCTGCTGCCCGTGCTGGAAGCACTTGCCAACCCGCACCGCCTGCGCATCATCGCCGCGCTGAAAGTGGACGGCCGCAACTACGTCAGCCAGTTGGCGCGCGACGTCGGCATCAGCCGTCCCCTGCTGCACCTGCACCTTGCCAAGCTGGAGGCAGCTGGTCTTGTGACCAGCCAGCACGAACTCTCCAGCGACGGCAAGGCGCTCAACTACTTCGAAGTGGCGGACTTCCGCCTGCAACTCGACCCGGCGGCGATTGTAGAGGCCGCCCAACACATCAAACTGGAAAAGGAATAAACGTATGTCCGAGCACATCTACCTGCTGACCCTGGGCCTGCCGCTGGCCACATTGCTGGTCATCTTCGGCATGAAGTACTGGTCCAACGCCCACAAGGCCCGCGCCGAAGCCGCCAGCGCCGAAGCCTACCGCGAACTGGCCAGCAAGTCCGCCGCCGCCCTCGCCGACAACGCCGCTGCCATGGCCGCCATGCAAGCCACGCTGGCCGACATGAAAGGCCGCCTGGCCTCGGTGGAAACCATGCTGAAAGAGGTGGGCTGATGATGGCGCACCTGTGGCAACGCGACGCCCGGCACGAAGATGTCCGCCGCATCAACATCTACCTGCTGCGCCTGCTTTATAGCCTGATGTTCTTCGTCCTCGGCCACAGCACGTGGAACGAGATCCTGACCCACCAAGGCCCGTGGGCGCCGGATGAAGCCGTGGCATGGACGGTGTGGACCGCCTTCGCCACGCTGGCCGGGCTCGGCATCCTGCGCCCGGTGAAGATGCTGCCGATCCTGCTGCTGGAAGTGTTCTACAAAGTCCTGTGGCTGGCGATCGTCGCCTACCCGCTGTGGAGCAACGGCACCCTGGCCGGCTCGCCGGCCGAAGGCACCACTTACGCCTTCCTCTGGGTCGTGCTCGCGATCGTGGCCGTACCGTGGGGCCACATCGCCAAAGCCTACTTCACCTGGCCGAAGAAGGCGCAGCCAGCCTGAGGCGCTCACAATTCGGGGTCACAATTCGGGGTCAAGTCTGACATTCGGACAGCTAGCGCTATCCTTTGATCTTTCTCAATACGCGAAAAGAGGTGGTTTTGCGTATTGAGGAATATCAAAGAACTGGTCTGGGTGTCCGATTGTCAGACCTGACCCCGAATTTGGGCGAAAAAAAACCCGCATAGTGCGGGTTTTTTTTGCTGTTAAAACAGATTACTCTGCTTTAGCTTCGGCGGAAACAGCACCAGCTGGCACGGAGGCGGTAGCGATGGTGGCGTCGGCGCCGTGGGTGACCAGGGTCACGCCTTTTGGCAGCTTCAGTTCGGAAGCGTGCACGGATTGGCCTACGTCCATCTTGGACAGGTCAACTACGATGAACTCTGGCAGGTCAGCTGGCAGGCAGGAGATTTCGATCTCGTTGGCTACGTGGCTGATGGTGGCGGAGTGCAGCTTCACAGCTGGGGACACTTCGGCGTTTTCGAAGTGCAGGGCAACTTTCACGTGCAGTGGCTTGTTGGCGTCAACGCGCTGGAAGTCAGCGTGCAGGACCAGTTGCTTGAATGCGTGCATCTGGAAATCGCGCAGCAGCACTTTTTCCACTTTGCCGTCAACTTCCATGTCCAGGATGGACGAGTGGAAAGCTTCTTTTTTCAGCGCGTGGAACAGTGCGTTGTGGTCCAGGGCGATGGTCACTGGGGCTTCGGTGCCACCGTAGATGATGCCAGGGGTCTGGCCGGAATTACGCAGGCGGCGGCTCGCACCCGTACCTTGCAGATCACGTTTGAATGCTACTACTTTCATGGAATACTCCAAAAAATAAAACAAGGCGTACTGCCTTGTCGTTAAAAAGAAGCGCCCCGCGACCAGGGCGCTTCAGCGAAACGGCCGCCGCTTGCGCTGCGGCCGCAAATTCTTTAGTCGACGAACAGGGAAATGACCGAGTCGCCTTTGATGATGCGCTTGAAGGTCTCTGCCAGCAGCGGGGCGCAGGTGACCTGGCGGATCTTGCCGCATGCCTTGCCTGCTTCGGACAGCGGGATGGTGTCGGTCACCACCAGCTCGTCCAGCGAGGAGCCGGAGATGCGTTCGATGGCCGGACCGGACAGCACCGGGTGCGTGCAGTAAGCGATCACTTTCTTGGCGCCGCGCTCTTTCAGCACTTCGGCGGCTTTCACCAGGGTGCCTGCGGTGTCGACCATGTCGTCCATGATCACGCAGTTGCGGCCTTCCACTTCACCGATGATGTTCATCACTTCGGAGACGTTGGCTTTTGGACGGCGCTTGTCGATAATGGCCAGGTCGCAGCCGAGGCGCTTGGCCAGCGCGCGGGCACGCACCACGCCGCCGACGTCGGGCGACACCACCAGCAGGTCTTCTTCGGCCTTCTTCTGCAGGTCGCCCAGCAGCACTGGCGATGCGTAGATATTGTCGACAGGGATATCGAAGAAACCCTGGATCTGGTCTGCGTGCAGATCCATGATGATCACGCGGTCAACGCCGGCTTCTTCCAGCATGTTGGCGACGACTTTTGCCGAAATGGCCACACGCGCGGAGCGCGGGCGGCGGTCCTGGCGGGCATAGCCAAAGTAAGGAATTGCAGCGGTGATACGGCCAGCGGACGCACGTTTCAGGGCATCGACCATCAGGATCAGTTCCATCAGGTTGTCATTGGTCGGTGCGCAGGTCGATTGCAGCACGAAGACGTCTTTACCGCGGACGTTTTCGTTGATTTCGACCATTACTTCGCCGTCGGAGAACTTCGATACGACAGCTTTGCCGAGTGGGATGCCGAGATTTTTTGCGACCCCTTCTGCCAAGGCAGGATTAGCGTTGCCGGTAAAAACCATCAGGTTTTCGTAAGCCATTGGGAGTCCCGAGAGGTAGTGTTGAAATTCGATGGGCACTCCCGCGTGGCAGGAGCTTTGTTTTCACCCCTGGCTGGAGACTGATGCCTCGACAGAACCAGGGAAAAACGGTGGCAGGGGAACAAGGATTCGAACCTTGGTATGCCGGAATCAAAATCCGGTGCCTTAACCAGCTTGGCGATTCCCCTACTCTTAACTGACTGTCTTTCGTCAGTAGGCCGACATTATAAAGCCTATTTCACGAAAAACCAAATCTTTTTTCGCTTCACAACTTTGCGATGATTGGATGCTGTTTCAGTGCCTTCGCTTTCCATCCGATCCAGGCGGCTGGCACTTTCGCAAGCACCGCATCGGCCTGTTCTTCGCTATGGAGGGCGACGAACACACAAGCTCCGGAGCCAGTCATCCTGGCATCACCGTAAGCGCCCAGCCATTCTACCGCTTCTGCTACTTGCGGGAACAACCGGCACGCCACTTGTTGCAAATCGTTCTTTCCAAACTGCCGCAGATCATTTCGATTTGCGTGGTAGCTGGAAAAGTCCGACATATTAACGGGCGGCGTATCCCTTGTCAAATGCTCTGAGGTAAAAATTTGAGCCGTCGGGCATTGCACGCCGGGCTCGATCACCACATACCAGCAGTCGGGGGCGTCGACCGGCTGCAGGTCTTCGCCCACGCCTTCGGCAAAGCCGGTTTCGCCGAAGATGAAGAACGGCACGTCGGCGCCCAGCGGCAGGGCCATGGCCATCAACTCCTGCTGGTCGAGGCCGGCCTGCCACAGCTTGTTCAGGGCCATGAAGGTGGTGGCGGCGTCGGAGGAGCCGCCACCCAGGCCGCCGCCCATGGGCAGGATCTTGTCGACCGTGATGTTGACGCCGGGCGGCAACGCGCCACGGCGGCGCGCGACTTCCGCTTGCAGCAGGCGCGCGGCGCGCATCACCAGGTCCTGCTCCACCGGCACGCCGGGGATGTCGTTGGTGCGGTGCAGTTCGTGGTCGTCGCGCAGGGTGAAGTGCAGCGTGTCGCTGCGGTCGATGATCTGGAACACCGATTGCAGCAGGTGGTAGCCGTCGGCGCGGCGGCCATTGACGTGCAGGAACAGGTTCAGTTTGGCCGGGGCCGGGCAGTTCAACAGGCTTTTCATTCGTACTCTACGTGTTCGACGAAGACGCGCAGCGCCATCTCCTGGATGTCGCCGCTGCCGGGATGTTCGGCATCGAAGCGCTGCGGGCGCGGCACCGCTGCGCCCTCTTGCCAGCCGGTGTAGCGCAGGCGCCAGCCTTCGCGCGTGGTCACTTCGCTATTGGCGGGGCTGGCCGTCCAGGGCTTGCCCTGGGCGTCGATGGCATGGCCTTGCAGCCAGCTGCGCATGCCGGACACCGGCAGGGTCCAGCCCAGGACGCGCGCGCTCAGGGCGTCGATGCTGGGCGCGCTGACGGGCGGCTTGTTGCCCCCTTCGCGCAGCGTGGCGCCGTGCGGCGTGACTTCGATGGTGGCGACGGTGTTGCCGAACTGGGTGGCCAGCGCCACGTCGGTGCGCTGCGCGTCCTGCTTCCAGGTGAAGTTGACGGTCACCGATTCCTGCTTGCCGTCCTTGAGGTAGCGCGCGTTCAGGCGGCCGGTCAGGGACAGTGCAGCGGCATAGGGGGCGACGGCGGCAGTCGAGGGCGGTGTGGCAGGGGCGGTGGCGCAGCCGCACAGGATGGCGGCCGCGCCGGCGATGGCGGCAAGGGTTTTGAAGCTCATTAAATGCCTGCGTTGAGGCGCGCCAGCGTGCTGCGCAGCGCGTCGTTTTTCGGATCCTTGGCGCGCGCTTCGCGCCACAGCTTGGTGGCGCCGGCTTTATCGCCCTGCATCCACAGCACTTCGCCCAGGTGCACGGCAATCTCGGCGTCGCTGCGCAGCGCGTAGGCCTGGCGCAGGGATTGCTCTGCTTCCTTCAGCTTGCCCATGCGGTACAGGACCCAGCCCATGCTGTCCATGATGTAGGGGTCGCCGGGCGCCATCTTGAGCGCTTTGTCGATCAGCTCATAGGCTTCGGCCAGGCGGATGTTGCGGTCGGCCAGCGAGTAGCCCAGCGCGTTGTAGGCGTGGTGGTTGTCGGGCACCGATTCCATGACTTTGCGCAGCGCCGTTTCCATGGCCTCCACCTTGCCCAGCTTTTCCGCCGCCAGGGCGTAGTCGTACATCAGGTCGGGGCTGTTGGGGAAGCGCAGCACGCCGTCTTCCAGGGTCTTGAAGGCTTCGACGGCGCGGCCGGCGTCGCGCAGCAGCTGGCCTTCGGTCTGCAGGATCTGCACTTGTTCGGCCACGTCGGCCGCCGTGATTTCCTTGAGCTGGGCGCGGGCGCCCTCGACGTCGCCTTTGCGCGCGGTGATGTGGGCGCGTTTCAGGCGCGCCGACAGCATGGCGCGCGGGTCGTCCGCTTCGATCTTTTCCAGCCAGCCCAGGGCGCCATCGAGGTCGCCGCGCTCTTCGGCGATCTGGGCCAGCAGCATCAGGGCTTTGTTCGGGTCGCGCTCGGGATCGGGCTGGCGTTCCAGCACGGCGATGTAGCGCTTGAAGTAGTCTTCCGCCGACTTGGTGTCCTGCCCCTGCAGCGCCATGATGCCGAGCGCGTACAGCGTGGCGGGATTGTCCGGCTGGTCTTTCAGCAGCAGCTGGAACTGCGCGCGCGCCTGGTCGTACTGTTTTTGTTCCACCAGCAGGCGGGCGTAGGCGGAGCGCACTTCGCGCGCGCCGGGATTGGCTTGCAGGAAGCCGGCGAACAGCTGCTGCGCGCTATCCAGGTCCTGCAGCATCTGGCCCAGGGTCAGGGTGGCCAGTTCGGAATCGGGCTTGATCTCGACGGCTTTCCGGGCCTCGGCGCGGGCGCGCTCGGCGTTGCCGGCGGCGTGCGCGCCTTGCGCCAGCACCAGGTGCGCTTCCTGCGTTTGCAGGTAGGGCTGCAGCACGCGGTCCATCAGCGCGAAGGCGGCGGCCTTGTCCTTGGCGCGCAGCAGGAACTGCTGCATCTGGAACATCAGCAGGGGGCGGCCGGTCGGCGGTGCGGCTTTCAGGCGCTGTGCGAACAGTTGTTCCGCTTCGCCCAGGTCGTCGCCCAGCACGGCGAAACCGAGGAAGTACTGCGCCGCTTCGTCCGATTCGGGCGCCAGCTCGCGCCACAGGCGGATCGCCGACAGCGCTTCATTGCCCTGCTTGGCCGACAGGGCCATTTCCGACGCGCGCCGCGCCAGGCGCGGGTCGCGCGTCTGCTGCGCCAGCACCATCATGGTGACATAGGCGCTTTGCCACTGGCCGCGCTTGAAATCGAGTTCGGCCTTGGTCAGCTTGTAGAACAGGTCGCTGGTCAGTTCGACGTTGGGCAGCTTGTCGCCCGCCGGCGCGGCCTTGGCGACGGCGGCGGCCGGCGCCGGTTCGGCCGCGGCGGGGGCCGCCGGCTCGGGCGCCGCCTGCTCTGGCGGCACGATGGCGCAAGCGGACACAAGGGCCGACAGGGTTACAATGGCGAATGCGTTTTTCAAAGGAAGATCCTGCAAATCGGGCTCAAGACTTGATTCTACGCCAACCCGCAGAAAACCACCCCCATGCCTGAATTACCAGAAGTTGAAGTCACCCGGCGCGGTGTCGCGCCGCATATCGAGGGCCGCACCGTGCGCGCCGTGGTGCTGCGCCGCGACGGCCTGCGCTGGCCCTTCCCGGACGACTTGCCGGCGCTGCTGGCGGGCCGCCGCATCGTGGCCACCGACCGCCGCGGCAAGTACCTGCTGGTGTGCTTCGAGCACGGCACCCTGATCATCCACCTGGGCATGAGCGGCCACCTGCGCGTGCTGCCGACCGGCATCCCGCCGGAAAAGCATGATCATTTCGACATGACGGTGGAAGGCGCCGATGGCTTGCATGTGCTGCGCATGACCGACCCGCGCCGTTTTGGCGCCGTGCTGTGGCATGCGGCCGGGGATGGCGCGCTGGAAGAGCACACGCTGCTGCGCGGCCTGGGCGTGGAGCCGCTGGGCCAGGCCTTCAGCGGCCGCCTGCTGTTCGAACAGACGCGCACGCGCAGCGCCGCCATCAAGCAGGTGCTGATGGCAGGCGATATCGTGGTCGGGGTGGGCAATATCTACTGCTCGGAAAGCCTGTTCCGCGCCGGCATCAATCCCAAGACGGCCGCCAACCGCATCAGCGCGGCGCGCTATGACCGCCTGGCGCAGGCGATCCGCGATGTGCTGGCCGAGGCAATAGTTCAGGGTGGTAGCACTTTGCGTGACTTTATCAGCGTAAACGGGCAATCGGGCTATTTCCAGCAGTCATATTTCGTCTATGATCGTGCTGGTGTGCCCTGCCGCCTGTGCGGCGCGCCTGTGCGCCAGATCAAGCAGGGGCAACGCTCCACTTTTTATTGTGTAAATTGCCAGAAATAACGAGATAAAACGAAGATGGTAAGGGACCTCGAACAATACAGCGCATGGCGCCAGGGTGTGATTGCCGCCGTCGCAAACTACCGCGACTGGATCGTACAGGCCGACCTCGCGGATGCAGCGGCGGAGCAGCGCCTGGCGCGCACGCTGTCCAAGCTGTCCGACGACAAGCTGTCGGTAGCCTTTGTCGCCGAATTCTCGCGCGGCAAGTCTGAGCTCATCAATTCGATTTTCTTTGCCGACTTCGGCCAGCGCATCCTGCCCTCGGCGGCCGGCCGCACCACCATGTGCCCGACCGAGCTGATGTACGACGCAGCCTACCCGGCCTGCATCCGCCTGCTGCCGATCGAGACGCGCGCCGAGAACCTGTCGACCAGCGATTACCGCGACGACCCGCATGCCTGGACCGTGCTGCCGCTGCAGCTCGATGCGCCGGAGCAGATGCAGGAGGTGTTCAAGCAGGTCAGCCTGACGCGCCACGTGCCGGTGGAGGAAGCCAAGCGCTACGGCCTGTACGACGAGAACGATCCCGATATGCCGGTCACGCTCGACAGCGACGGCCTGGTCGAGATTTCGCGCTGGCGCCACGCCATCATCAACTTCCCGCACCCGCTGCTGAAGCAGGGCCTGGTGATCCTCGATACGCCGGGCTTGAACGCCATTGGTACCGAGCCGGAACTGACCCTGAACCTGATCCCGCATGCGCACGCCGTGCTGTTCATCCTGGCCGCCGACACCGGCGTCACCAAGAGCGACATCGAAGTGTGGCGCACGCATATCGGCAACGGCGCCGGGCGCATGGTGGTGCTGAACAAGATCGATTCGATGTGGGACCCGCTGCGCACCGAGGCCGAGATCGAGGCCGAGATCCTGCGCCAGCAGGACCACGCGGCGCATATGCTGGGCCTTGATCCGCGCCAGGTGTTCCCGGTGTCGGCGCAGAAGGCGCTGGTGGGCAAGATCACCGGCGACCATGAGCTGGTGCACAAGAGCCGCATGAAGCAGCTGGAAAGCGCGCTGTTCAACGAGCTGATCCCCGCGCGCAAGGACATCATCCGCCGTCGCCTGGGCGACGAGCTGGCGGCGCTGAGCAGCGCGCAATACGCCGCGCTGTCGGCCCGCACGCGCGGCATCGTGGAGCAGCTGCTCGAGCTGAAGGGCCTGCGCGGCAAGAACCAGACCGTGATCGCGCACATGGCGCGCCGGGTCGAGGCCGAGAAGAAGGAATTCGACGAGAGCCTGTTCAAGCTGCAGGCCACGCGCGCCGTGTTCACGCGCCTGTCGACCGAGCTGTATTCCAGCCTGGGCATGGACGTGCTGCGCGATAACCTGATCAAGGCGCGCGCCGGCATGCAGTCGAGCCGTTTCACCACCGGCCTGCGCGATGCGATCAAGGCCTACTTCGAATCGATCCACGACAACCTGGATGAGTCGGAGCGCAAGATTGAAGAAATCCGCAGCATGATGGAGACGATGTATAAGAAGTTCTCCGCCGAGCACGGCCTGTCGCTGGCTTTGCCGATGGCCTTTTCGCTGGCCAAGTACCGCGATGAGATCAACGAGGCGTACGGCATCTACGAAAAGCAGTTCGGCACCGCGGCCATGCTGACCACCTCGCGCGTGGTGCTGATGGAGCGTTTCTTCGACTCCGTGGCGTCGGCCGTGAAGCGCTGCTTCAAGGCCGCCAATGCGGACACCGACGCCTGGCTGAAAGTGATCATGGCGCCGCTGGAATCGCAGATCCGCCAGCACAAGGAGCAGCTCAAGCACCGCCAGGCTTCGATCGCGCGCATCCACGACGCGACCGATACGCTGGAGCAGAAGATCGAGGCTTTCGAGGCCACGCAGGCGACGCTGGAGGCGCAGAAGGCCAAGCTGGCGGCGCTGGCGGCTGCCATCACCGACGCCATCGCGGCAGAACCGGTGGTATTGGAGGCAGCGGCGTAAGTGCAGTACGAAGATCCCAGCTTTTCCGCCACGCTGGTCGCGTGGCAGAAGGAGCATGGCAGGCACGACCTGCCGTGGCAGAACACCCGCGATGCCTACCTGGTGTGGCTGTCCGAAATCATGCTGCAGCAGACGCAGGTGTCGGCCGTGCTCGGTTATTACGCGCGCTTCCTGGAGCGCTTCCCCACCCTGCGCGCGCTGGCCGAGGCGCCGGTGGAGGACGTGATGGCGCAGTGGGCCGGCCTGGGCTACTACACCCGCGCGCGCAACCTGCACAAGTGCGCGCAGCGCGTGGTCGCTGAATATGGCGGTGTGTTCCCGTCCGATCCGGCTTTGCTGGCCGAGCTGCCGGGCATCGGCCGCTCCACGGCAGCGGCGATTGCCGCCTTTTCCGCCGGCCGCCGCGCGGCCATCATGGATGGCAACGTGAAGCGCGTCTTCGCGCGCGTGTTCGGCATCGACAGCTATCCGGGCGAGCGCAAGACCGAGGAGGCCATGTGGGCGCGCGCCGAAGCGCTGGCGCCGTCCGACGGTATCGAAGCTTACACGCAGGGCCTGATGGATATGGGCGCGACGCTGTGCACGCGCAGCCGCCCATCCTGCGAGCGCTGCCCGATGCAGGCGCGCTGCGTGGCCTTCGCCACCGGCCGCACGGCCGAACTGCCGGTCCGCAAACCAAAGAAGGCCACGCCGGAGAAGGCCGCCCACATGCTGCTGCTGGTTGATCGCGGCCAGGTGCTGCTGGAGCAGCGGCAGTCCACCGGCATCTGGGGCGGCCTGCTTTCGCTGCCCGAGCTGGCAGGCCACAACGCCATCGCCCGCGCTGCCGACGATGACGCCAGCGCCGCGCCCGACGCGCCGGCGGACGCCGCCGTGGCGGCCGCCGTGCGTCCTTTCGGCGCCATGGAGTCGCTGGAACGCCTGCTGCCGCTCGTCCACATCTTCACCCACTACAAGCTGCACATCCATCCGCTGCTGGTCACGCTCTCGTCCCGCGCCGCGCTGGCCGGCGAAGGCCGCTACCTTTGGCTCGACGCCGCCGCCCTGCCCGACGCCGCCCTGCCCGCGCCAATCAAGAAGCTTCTGCTCGAGCTGCTCGGTGAACGCGCCCAGGCGCGCATGTTCTGAAGGAGCCTGGCGGGTTTAAGGCCTGCTTAACGTTGCTGCGCTGCGCGCGTGGCATAGTCCACTACATGAAATCCTTCGAAGAACTCAGCCCGCTGGGCAAGACCATTACATGGTGCGTCGTAGTCGAAGTCCTTATCGTGGCTTTGGCGTTCTGGTTGACCAAGTCCCTGGCGGCGTCACTGCTGCTTGCGTTTGGCCTGCTGGGGCCGGCGTCCGTCTGGGTCGGACCGCTGATCCTGCAACACTACAAAGCCAAGGACGAGCTCAAGCTGAAAAAAGCTTAGCCATATTGATGGCTGTGCCGATAGCAGCCACCAGGCTGCCAGCCAGAGCACCGATGGCCCATTTGACCAGCCGAGTTTCCATGCGCGCCATCCGGGTCTCCAGCCGCGCGATCTCCTCCTTCGTCGCGTAGTTGGACTTGATAACTGCCACGTCACATTCGATGGCAGAGAGCCTGCGCTCCAAGCCTAGGCCCAGAAGGCTTGATCCGGACCAAAGGTCTTCGAGGGAGGAGATGCGGCAATGCTCGGCGGTGGCGTAGCGGTCGGTCGTACCGGCGATGCCGTCGGCGAGGCGTTGCGAAGGCATCGGAGGCAGCAGGGGCGGATTTAATCGGGTTATTCGCAATCAATCCTGATCGATTGTCGTGGCGCCTTGGCTGGCGTTTGATACGACACCGTGCACGCTTTCAGGTTCTCGGGGAGACGTTTGTGCAAGGAAATCTCACCGCCTTGGCCATAACTACACACCAACCACTTTCCTTGTTCAAAACCAGTTTCACCAAAGCGAAAAACAGTCACTTCAAGCTCGCTACGCTTGCTGATTCTCTCGCCCTTCAGCCCCGCGCGCATGTCGGGTGGCCCTGCCGCGACACCTGCAGATGACAGCCTCAATGGGAACTCGATATACGACTGCCACCCATACATCTCAACCTGCACTGCTGCTGGCCTGATCACGTCAGGGCACTCATTCCTTGGCGCCGCGATCCCCAGCACGTGAAAGGAAGCGCAAATCGTGGCAATGACAGTTATGGCGAGCCTCATCAGATATCCTCACTTAATGACAAAGAATGCTGCAGCGTTGTCCGAGGGCGTTTCATATTGGCCGTTTGAGTATGTCTTTTTCAGCCTGATAAATCGTTTGGAGATACTTCTTTTATCCCGTCCGGGCCACTGGTCAATGACATAGATCCCGTCCGATACCTGGCCCAAGTAAAAAGCTGAGTGGTTTCCTTTGCTCTTGTTCGGATAACGTCCATTGACAAAGGTGGCGATTGCGGTGCCGGGCAAGAGCCTCTTATTTCCGAGAACCTTTTCTCCCTCACGCCAAAGTGAAGCAGGCGGCGCAGCCGTGTAATGGCGGATCAATGCAACACATTCTTCGTCGCCGACTTTTGGCTCACCGTCCAAGGCACGCGCGTTGGCATAAATGTACGGCATTCTCGCCTCCCGAACTAAGTTCCGATACAGAAATTGTCCTATCAATCGACGCGCAGCAATTTGCGCGAACTCAAGCCAACAGGAGTTCGAAGGAATGGATGCGGCGGTGCTCAGCGATGGCGTCGCGGTCGGGTACGCGGCGCTGCAAATCACCTGCCTGACCATGCGCGTTTCCAGAAAGCCCAAGCGCAGCCTGGGCTTGAAGCAGTTCAAAGGTCTTCGAGGGAATAGATGCGGCGGTGTTCGGCGATGGCGTAGCGGTCGGTCATGCCGGCGATGTAGTCGGCGATGCGGCGTGCTTGCGCGCTGGCGTCGCCGCGCTCGCTGCGGTAGTCGGGCGGCAGCAGCGCGGGGTCGGCGGTGAAGGCCTGGTACAGCTCGCGCACCATGCGGCTGGCCTTCAGGCGCATGCGGTTGACCTTGTAGTGGCGGTACAGGTTCTCCATCAGGAAGCGCTTGAGCTCCGTGGCATCCTTGCGCATCTGGTCGGAGAAGCGGATCAGCGGCGGCGCGGCGCGCACGTCGTCAATGCTGCGCGGGCCGTGCGCGGCGATGCGCTCCTGCGAGGTGGCGATCAGGTTGTCGGCCAGGGCGGTGATCAGGCGGCGCAGGGTTTCGTAGATGGCGCGGCGGCCGGCGAGGCCGGGATGGGCGGCCTGCACCTCGCGCCACAGGCGGCCGAAGAATTCCACCTCCTCCAATTGCGCGATGGTGATCAGGCCGGAACGCAGGCCGTCGTCGATATCGTGGCTGTTGTAGGCGATTTCATCGGCCAGGTTGGTGAGCTGCGCTTCCAGCGAGGGCTGGGTCTTGTCGAGGAAGCGCTGCGCCACGTCGCCCAACAGCTTCGCATTGTTGACGGAGCAGTGCTTCAGGATGCCTTCGCGCGTTTCGAACATCAGGTTCAGGCCGTCGAAGGCGCCGTACTGCTCTTCCAGCAGGTCCACCACGCGCAGGCTTTGCAGGTTGTGCTCGAAGCCGCCGTGCTCCTTCATGCATTCGTGCAGCACGTCCTGCCCCACATGGCCGAAGGGCGTGTGGCCCAGGTCGTGCGCCAGGGCGATGGCTTCCACCAGGTCTTCGTTCAGGTGCAGGTTGCGCGCCAGCGAGCGGCCGATCTGCGCCACTTCCAGGCTGTGCGTCAGGCGGGTGCGGAACAGGTCGCCCTCGTGGTTGAGGAAGACCTGGGTCTTGTATTCGAGCCGGCGGAAAGCGGTGGAATGGATGATGCGGTCGCGGTCGCGCTGGAACTGCGAGCGCGAAGCATGCGGGGTTTCGGGGAAGCGGCGGCCGCGCCCCTTGTCAGAATGTGCTGCGTAGGGGGCGAGCGTCTCTTCCAATTCTTACTCCGTGCAGGCTTCCAGGGTTTGCAGCAGCGCGTCCTGCGCTACGGTCGTGATGCGCGCTTTGCCGAGCGGGTCGAGCAGGATGAACTTGATCGCCCCGCCCTCGTTTTTCTTGTCCACTTCCATCAGCTCCAGCCAGCGCGCGGCGCCCAGGTCGGGCGCCACGGTCGGCAGGCCGGCCGCCGCCACCAGGTCGCGGATGCGCTCCAGCGCGGCGCTGTCGATGAAGCCCAGGCGCCGCGACAGGTCGGCCGCCATCACCATGCCGCAGCCGACCGCCTCGCCGTGCAGCCAGGCGCCGTAGCCCATGCCCGCTTCGATCGCGTGGCCGAAGGTGTGGCCGAAATTCAGGATGGCGCGCAGGCCGCCTTCGCGTTCATCCTGGCGCACCACGTCGGCCTTGATCTCGCACGAGCGGGCGATGGCGTAGGCCAGCGCCCCCTTGTCGCGCGCCATCAGCAGGCCGATGTTGGCTTCGATCCAGTCGAAGAACGGCACATCGATGATGCAGCCATACTTGATCACTTCCGCCAGGCCGGCCGACAGTTCGCGCGCCGGCAGGGTTTCCAGCGTGCTGGTATCGGCGATGACGGCTTTGGGCTGGTAGAAGGCGCCGATCATGTTCTTGCCCAGCGGGTGGTTGATGCCGGTCTTGCCGCCCACCGAGGAGTCGACCTGCGACAGCAAGGTGGTCGGCACCTGCACGAAATCGACGCCGCGCATGTACGACGCCGCGGCGTAGCCGGTCATGTCGCCGATCACGCCGCCACCCAGCGCCACCAGGGTGGTCTTGCGGTCGGCCTTGTTGGCCAGCAGGGCGTCGAATACCCGCATCAGCGATTCCCAGTGCTTGTGCTCCTCGCCGTCCGGCAGCACCACCTCGATCACGTCTTTGCCGGCGGCCGCCAGCGGGGCCCGCACGCGCTCCATATACAGCGGGGCCACGGTCTCGTTGGAGACGACGGCCACCTTCTTGCCGCCCACGTATTTGGCCAGCAGGCTGGCATCGTCAAGCAGGGACGGGCCGATGGCGATCGGGTAGCTGCGCTCTCCCAGATCGACATTGAGCAGGATGTTGGTCTGTTCGTTCATTGCGGGTTCTGCCTTGGTCACGCAGTTGGGGGCCGCCTGGCAGGCCAGCGCGTCCAACTGGTTGATGATGGACTGCACCATCGATTGTACGTTGGGCCGGCCGGTATCGATGACCAGGTCGGCCATCTCCATATACAGCGGCTCGCGCTGCGCCAGCAGTTCTTCCAGTTTCTTGCGGGGATCGGCCGTCTGCAACAGGGGCCGGTTCTTGTCGTGCGCCGTGCGGGCCAGGATGGAATTGACCGACGCGCGCAGGTAGATGACGGTGCCGCGCTCTTTTAACAGGGCGCGGCTGCCTTCGTTGAGGATGGCGCCGCCGCCGGTGGCCAGCACGATGCCTTGCTGGCTGGTCAGGTCGCGGATCACATCCGCTTCGCGCCGGCGGAAAGCTGGTTCGCCTTCAATCTCGAAGATCCACGGGATCGAGGCGCCCGTGCGGCTTTCAATTTCGTGGTCGGAATCGACGAACCGCAGGCCCAGCTTGCGGGCGAGCTGGCGACCAATGGTCGTCTTGCCCGCCCCCATCAAACCAACTAAGTAAACATTTTGCATTCACGCATGATAGCTCAATTCGGGTCGAGGCAGTCTGCGTAGGTACCGGAGTTGCTGGTGCCGTATGGGCTGGTGTAGCCCGGTGGGATGACTTTACGGTCGCTGTAGTCGGTGACCAGGCCGATCAGGCGCGGGATGAAGGCCTGGTAGACCGCCTCCGAACCCTGCACCGAACCACGGATGGTCAGGTCCACCGCCAGCCAGTTGGCGCGGTCGCGCGGGTAGGTCAGCGTGACGATCGCGGTGCCGTTGGCGTCAGTGGTGCCGCCCACGGTGACCGAAACCGGGATGCCCGGCTGCAGGATGCCGTCGCGGTTGACGTCTTCGCCCGGGTTGATCACGCCGTCGCGGTTCAAGTCTTCGTTCGGGCAGGAGAACGGGACCGGCCTGAGCGAGCCGTTTGGCAGCTGCCATGGGCCGTCGGTGCCCAGGTACTCCAGCACGCCCTTGTAGTAGTAGCGCGGCACCACGGAAGCGGTGATGGTCACGCCCGGCACGGCATTGCCGCTGGCGTCGGACACCATCACGGTGTAGTCCTTGCGGTAGCGGGTCGGGCCGTCTTCCGCGGTCACGTTGCCGGTACCGGCGGTGATCGACAGCGAACGGCGCGAGACGGTCAGGTTGGCGGTCGCCGAAGCGGTCGAGGCACCCTGCAGCTGGGCGCGGATCACCACGCCGTTCAGGGCGGTGGCGGACGTGCCGGCCACGTAGCTGACGGTGGCGGTACCATCGGCGCCGGTGCTGACCAGCGAAGGCTGGGTCAGGGTGCCGCCGCTGGCGTCGCTGACGATGCTGAAGGTGACCAGGGCGTTCTTGACCAGGTTGTTGGCCGGGGTGCCATCGCGCACCACGGCGCGGATGGTGGCCTGCTGGGTGGTGCTGCCAGCGGTGTTGGCGCCGATCACGGCCGGATCAGCCTGCACGATGACGTTGGCCGATGGCAGCAGCTGCGCCACGAACTCGAGCGAACCCTGGGTGGTGCCGCCATTGACGATGTTGGCGGTCAGGGTGGCGACGCCAGGGCTGCTGGCTTGCACATAGACGGTGGCATTGCCGCCGGACAGCGGCACGCCCGAGGTCATCGGGGTGGTGCAGGCGGCATTGGTGAAGACGCTGCCGCGCGAGCTGCCGACGATGACCAAGCCTTCGGTGGCCTGGCCGGCGTTGTCGCTGTGCACCTGGAGCGGGACGCAGGTGTTGATGTTGGCCACGCCGCCGGCCGGGCCCTGCACCGTGAAGTTGGCCGAGCTGATGGCGATCACCGCGGTCGCGGTTTCGCCCTTGGCGCTGACGGTGATGGTGTCGGCGGTGCCGCTGCTGGCGGCATAGCTCAGGATCAGCTGGCCGGCCGAGTTGGTCACGGCTGGGCCGCCACCTTTCACGGTCAGCGCATTGCGGGTGGAGCTGAAGGTCACCGGCGCATCTTTCAGCGCCAGGCCGGACGAGTCGACCAGCTTGACGGTGATGTCGGTGCTGGTGCCGACGTTGACGGTGCTGTTGGCATTCACGGTCAGCTTGGTGCCGGTCACCACCACGCTGGCGGTGGCCGGGGTGACGCCCGGCAGGCTGGCGGTGACGCGGATGACGCGGCTGGTGGCGTCGCCGCCGGTGTTCAGCTTGGCGGTCACGATGCCCTTGTCGTTGGTCACCGGGTTGGCCACGGTCAGGCTGCCCGAGTCGGCCGCCAGGTCGACGCGCACATTCGGCATCACGGCGTTCTTGGAATCCTTGACCAGGGCCGTCAGTTCGACTTCGGCGCCCGCGGCGCCGGCCGAATTCAGGGTGCCGGCGCTGGCGGTCAGGGTCAGGGTCTGGGTCGCCTGCACCACCTTCACCACGATTTCGTTGGAGGTGACGCCGTTCACGCTGGCCGAGATCTTGATGTCGCGCAGCGAGGAATCGCCCTTGGTGCTCAGCTTCTCGCTGACCACGCCGTTCGAATCGGTGACCGCGGTGCTGGTGCTGATGCTGCCGGAGCTGGCCTTGAACACCACTTTGGCGCCGGGTACGGCGCGGCTGTTGCCATCCTTGACGATGGCGGTCAGCACCACTTCGGTGCCGTCCTGGCCGGACGAGGCGATGGTATCGGCGCTGGCGGTGACCACCACGCTGGCCGCGCGCGGCGCGGTCGGGTCAGGATTGCCCGGTGTGGAGCCGGGCGAACCGCCGCCGCCGCCGCAGGCGGCCAGCAGGCTGGCGCAGGCGAATGCCCCGGCCCAGCCCGATAATTTACGAAAAATATTGCTCATTTCTCTACCCTTATACTGGTGACACTGGAATTTCGTCTCAACGCGCGGACAGGCGGTCGGTAACGATCTTTGGCGTAATGAAGACCAGCAGCTCGGTCTTGTCATTGGTACGCGAATTGTTCTTGAACAGGTTGCCCAGGATCGGCACGTCGCCCAGCAGCGGCACCTTGTTCACGGTATTGCGCTCGACCTGCTGGTAGATGCCGCCCAGCACCACGGTGCCGCCGTTTTCCACCATCACCTGGGTCTTCACGTGCTTGTTGTCGATCGCGAAGCCGGCGCGGGTTTCCTGCGCCACCGAATCCTTGGTCACGTCCACGTCCAGCACCACATTGCCGTCCGGCGTAATCTGCGGCACCACGTCCAGCTTCAGGTTGGCCTTGCGGAACACGATCGAGGTCGCGCCGCTCGACGTGGCCACCTGGTACGGCAGTTCGATACCCTGCTCGATGATGGCGGCGGTCTTGTCGGCCGTCACCACGCGCGGGCTGGAAATCACCTTGCCGGTGCCGTCGGCTTCCAGCGCCGACAGTTCCAGGTTGAGGAAGCGGTTGGCGGCCGAGTTGAACAGGCTGATCGCCAGGCTGCCGGCCTGCGCGCCGCCGATATTGGCGGCCGGCAGGTTGATGAACTGGGTGTTGCCGAACGAGGTGCTGTCGTCCACGCGCACCACGCCGGTGGCCTGGCCCACGCCGTTCTGGTTGCCGCTGATGGCCAGGCGGTTGTTGCCGCCCACGTTCCAGCCGGCGTCGCCGCCGCGGATGCCGCGCATGTCGGCAAAGCCCAGCTTGGCGCCCAGGGTGCGGGTGAAGGTGTCGGACGCTTCCACGATGCGCGCCTCGATCAGCACCTGCTTGGTGGCGACGTCGGTCTTCTGGATCAGCTTGCGCACTTCGTCCAGCTTGGCCGCGATATCGGTCACGAACAGCTGGTTGGTGCGCGGTTCGATGATGGCGCTGCCGCGCTTGGACAGGATGCGGTTCTTAGTGTCCGAGCCGTCGATGCCGAACACGGTCTTGAACGCTTCCGCCTTCTGGTAGTTCAGCTGGAAGATTTCCGACTTGAGCGGTTCCAGGTCGGCGATCTGGGCGCGCTGCTCGAGCTCGAGCTTCTCCTTGGTCAGCAGTTCCTCTTTCGGCGCGATCCACAGCACATTGCCGTTCTTGCGCATGTCCAGGCCCTTGGCCTGCATCACCACGTCCAGCGCGTGGTCCCATGGCACTTCCTTCAGGCGCAGGGTCAGGTTGCCGCCCACGCTGTCGCTGGTGATGATGTTCAGGCCCGAGATGTCGGCAATGGCCTGCAGCGCCGCGCGCACTTCCACGTTCTGGAAGTTGAAGGAAATCTTCTCGCCACGGTAGCCCTGGGAACCCTGCACCAGCTTGTTCGGGTCTTCCTTGATCGGCTTGACCTCGACCACCAGCTGGGTGTCGCTCTGGTACACGCTCTGCTCCCACAGGCCATGCGCCTCCACCGTCATGCGCACGTTGTCGCCTTGCGGCACGGTCGTCACGCGGTTGACCGGGGTGCCGAAGTCGGTCACGTCCAGGCGGCGGCGCAGGGTTTCCGGCAGGCCGGTCTTGAGGAAGTCGACCACCACGCCGGTCGCGGTCTGGCGCACGTCGACCGCCACCTGGTTGTTCGGCAGGTCGATGACGACACGGCCTTCGCCGTTATTGCCGCGGCGGAAGTCGATATCGCGCAGCTGCTGTTTGCCTTTGGGCGCCGGCGCCGGCTGGGCCGCCGCCACCGGCAGGCCGCGCGCGTCGACCGCCTGCGCCACGCCGCCCGAGGCGTCGATGGTCAGGATCACGGCCTTGCCGTCGATCGCGGTGGCATAGTTCAGGGTGCGCTTCAGGTTGAACACCAGGCGCGAACGCTCGCCGGCCTGCACCACGTTGACGCTGGCCAGGTCGCCCAGGTTGATTTCCTGGCTGGTCTTGCCGGTGGCGTTGGTGGTGGCGCCGAAGTCGAGCGCGATGCGCGCCGGGTTGGTGATGGCAAAGCCGATCGGCAGCTTCTGCGGCGCGTCCTTCATCTGGATCTTCACGATCACATTATTGCCCTGCTGGTTGGCCGTGATCGATTCGATCGCGTTGCCTTGCTGGGCCTGCGCCACGGCTGCGCTGCCGGCCAGCGCCAGCACGACGCCTACCTGGCGGCAAAGGCGCTTCACGGTTCTGATGGCGATCATTTGGAGCTCTCCTTACTTTCCTGCAGTTCCAGCTTCGATATGCGTTCGACCCAATCGCCGGCCGCATCCTGAACAATTTCCCGTACCGTGATCGCGTCGTCGTCGACCCCGGTAATCAATCCGTAATTCTGGCCAGCGTACTGGCCTTTCCTGACCTGGTAGACCGTGCGGTCAATCTGCACCAGGCCGTACACCACCTGGTTCTTTTCCATGGTGCCGACCATCTTCATGGCATCCAGCGGGAAGCTCTCGAGGAACTCCTTGCGCCGGTTCTGGTCCGGCGCCTGCGCGCCGCCGGGGCGGTTCTTGGCCATTTCGGTCAGCAGCTTGCTGGCATTGAACGGGTCCAGCGCATCCTGGGCGGCGTAGGCAAACGGCGTGAAGGTCTTCGGTTCCGGCAGCGGCTTGACGGTGGGCCGGGTCTGCGCATCGGTTTCCTTCATCCAGCGCCGCACCTCGTCGACGTCGCTTTCACCGCACGCGCTCAGCAGCATTACGCACAGCAGAGGGGCGAACTTCTTCATTTTTTCGCTCCTTTTTTCTTCTTCTCCGCCGCAGCAGCGCGCTGCGCCGCCACTTCCTCCGGATCGAGGTAGCGGAAGGTCTTGGCGATCGCATTCAGCTGCAGCTGGCCGCCGCCCTCCTTGCCGTCCTTGCCCTTGGTGTCGAGCGCGATATTGTTGAGCGTGACGATACGCGCCATGCCTGCCAGGTCGCCGGCAAAGGCGCCCAGGTCATGGTAGCTGCCCGACACGCGCAGCTCGATCGGCTGTTCAGCGTAGTATTCCTTGACGTCGACCCGGTTCGGCTTGAACAGGTCGAAAGTCAGGCCGCGGCCGGTGCCGGCCTGGTTGATGTCCGACAGCAGGGCCGCCATTTCCGCCTTGCCCGGCAGCTGCTTCTCCATCAGCACCACGTATTTGTCGACTTGCTCTTTCTGCCGCTTGAGTTCTTCCAGGTTGACGGCCTGGCCCACTTTCATCTTGTACTCATCGCGCAGCTTCTGCTCCTCGGCCGCGCCCTGCTCCAGCGCCTCGTACTGGCCTTGCCAGTAGCCGAAATAGCCGGCCAGCACCACCGCCGCGCCCACGCCCACCGCGCACAGCACGCGCGGCACGATCGGCCACAGGCCCGGATGCACGCCGTTCAGGTTGCGGAACTGGGCGCTGAGCGATTCCCCTAATTCTTTCAGATCAGTTGCCATGGTTATGCTCTCAGGACTGGTCAGCGGCAGGCTTGGCGCCACCTTTGGCGCCGGCCTTGCCGTCCGGGTTTTCGTCCTTGTCGCGCGGACGCTTGATCATGACCGACAGCTGGAACTCGACGATCTTGTGGCCGCCGGCCTTGTTCGGGCCGCCCAGGGTGCCCGACTTGACTTCCACCAGGTCGGGCCGCTCGAGCCACGGCGAGTTGCCCGACAGGTTGCGCAGCAGCTCGGAGACGCGCTCCTGCGACTGGGCATTGCCGGTCAGCGTGACTTTCAGGTTTTCCTGCTTGACGGTGCGCAGGTAGACGCCGGGCGGGGTCTGCTTGACCAGTTCGTCGAGCAGGTAGACCGGCTGGTTGCGGTCGGCCTGCAAGTCTTCCACCGCCTGCTGGCGCGCCTTCAGCGCGTCGATTTCCTGGCGCAGGGTGGAGATTTCGGCGATTTTCTTGTCCAGCTCGGCAATCGAGGCCTTCAGCACGCCATTGCGTTCTTCCTGGATCGACTGCGCGCGCGCGTTGTAGCCGCTCACCATCAGCACGATGGCCACGCCGGCCAGGCCGCCCAGGGCCAGCAGGGCGATGAAGGCTTGCTTGCGCAGCTTGCGCTTTTCCTCCCGGTGCGGGAGCAGGTTAATGCGTATCATCAGCCGAACCTCCGCATGGCAAGCCCGCACGCCACCAGGTAGGCCGGCGCATCGCTGCGCAGCGCCTGCTCACGCACGCCCGAGGCCAGTTGCATGCCCTTGAAGGGCGATACCACGGCGCTGGAAATGCGGGTGCGGCTGGCGATAATCTCGAGCAGGCCCGGCAGCACGGCGCAGCCGCCGGCCAGGAAGATCTGGTCGATCTTGGTAAACGGGGTCGAGGTGAAGAAGAACTGGATGGCGCGCGTCACTTCCAGCGCCGCGCCTTCCAGCCACGGGGCCAGCACGTCGGACTGGAAATTCTCCGGCAGGTCGCCGCTCTTCTTGCGCGCCTCGGCCTCCTCGAAGGCCAGGCCGTAGGAGCGCACGATATCCTGGGTCAGCGAATTGCCGCCGAACGGCTGCTCGCGCTCATACACGGTGGCGCCGTCCAGCATGACGGAAATCTGCAGCGACACGGCGCCGATCTGGAACAGGGCGATCATCTGGCCGGCGCCGCCATCGGGCATTTGCGCGGTGATGCGGTCGAGCGCGGCGCGCGCGGCATAGGATTCAATATCCATCACCTGCGCCTTCATGCCGGCCGATTCGGCGATCGCTACCCGGTCCTCGACTTTTTCGCGGCGCGCCGCCGCCAGCATGACCTCGATATCGTCGACCGAATTGGCGACCGGGCCGATCACGTCGAAGTCCAGGCTCACTTCATCCAGCGCGAACGGGATGTACTGCGCCGCTTCGGACTCGACCTGCACTTCCAGCTGCTCTTCGCTCATGCCGGCCGGCAGCACGATCTTTTTTGTGATGACGGAAGCGGGCGGCATGCCGAGCGCCACATGCTTGGCGCGCGTGCCGCTTTTCTTGATCAGGCGGCGCACCGCCTCGACCACCTGCTCCATATTTTCAATATTCCCGTCGCTAACGGCGCCCCGCGGCAGCGGTTCCGAGGCGCAACGCTCAAGGCGCACCCCGTCCTTGCCCGCATCGGACAATTCCACCAGGCGCACGCTCGAGGTGCTGATATCAAGACCAACCAGAGGCGCCTGGGCGCCGCCTAACAGGGCTTTCAGGTCCAATGACATGGATGCACTCCTGACAACTCCATAGACATTTACATATCCAAATTCGTTTAAAAACCCGTGTTTAGACGGCAAACATGAGACAGTACATTAGATGCTAGCAACATTGCATGAGCACTGTAAAGGTATTTCTCCCGTGCACATTTGTACTTCTGTGAGGGTTTCGCCACACTAAAACTTGCAATTTATGGCATATCAAATAACTAAGTTGTTGAGTTACTCATGGACAATGTTTCCATCCATCAGGTGCGCGCTGGGGCATGGGGCCTCATTTATAATGCCTTGCATAAAACCTACTGAAGCTGCGTATGACTGCAAATAACCACGAGACCCCGGCCAAAAAACCCAAGGGTTTCCTCACGATGGCCCTGATTTCCCTGCTGGGCCTGATCCTCGCCGGCGTGCTGCTGGTGGTGTTCGGCCTGGCGCTGGCCTACCCCAACCTGCCCTCGCTGGAAACCCTGACCGATTACCGGCCGAAAATGCCGCTGCGTATTTACTCGGCCGACAATGTGCTGATCGGCGAGTTCGGCGAAGAGCGCCGCAACCTGGTGCATATCAAGGACATCCCCGATGTCATGAAGAAGGCCGTGCTGGCCATTGAGGACAATAACTTCTACGAGCACGGCGGCGTCGACTACGTGGGCATCCTGCGCGCCGCCCTGCACAATGCCACCGGCGGCGCCCGCCAGGGCGCCTCCACCATCACGCAGCAGGTCGCGCGCAACTTCTTCCTCTCCAGCGAGCAGACGTTCAAGCGCAAGGCCTATGAGGCGCTGCTGGCCTGGAAGATCGAACAGAACCTGAGCAAGGACCAGATCCTGGAGGTTTACATGAACCAGATCTACCTGGGCCAGCGCGCCTACGGCTTCTCGTCGGCCGCCCAAATCTACTTCGGCAAGAACCTGAAAGACATTAGCGTGGCCGAAGCGGCCATGCTGGCGGGCCTGCCCAAGGCGCCTTCGGCCTACAACCCGGTGGTCAACCCGAAGCGCGCCAAGGTGCGCCAGCAGTACATCCTGCAGCGCATGGCTACGCTTGGCTATATTACGCCCGCACAATACGAAGCGGCGAAGAATGAGCAACTAAAAGTGAAAACCGACAGCAGCGAGTTCGGCGTGCACGCCGAATATGTTGCGGAAATGGCGCGCCAGCTGGTGTACGAGCAGTTCAAGGACGAGACCTACACGCGCGGCCTGAATGTCTTCACCACCATTACCAAGGCCGACCAGGACGCCGCCTACCTGGCGCTGCGCCGCGGCGTGATGGAATACGAACGGCGCCACCCTTACCGCGGTCCGGAAGCCTATGTCGACTTGCCGGGCAACAAGTCCGAAGCCGATGAAATCATTGAAACCGAACTGGCCGAGCATCCGGACAGCGACGATATCGTGGCCGCCATGGTCCTGAGCGCCAGCGCCGACAAGGTGGTGGCCGTCACCGCCTCCGGCGAGGAAATCAGCATCAGCGGCGCCGGCCTGGCCATGGGCAAGAGCTGGCTGTCGGACAAGAACCCGCCCAACAAGCGCATCCGCCGCGGCGCCGTGATCCGCGTCATGCAGGTGGACAAGGACTGGCAGATCACCCAGATGCCGGAAGTGGAATCGGCCTTCATCTCGGCCAGCACGGAAGACGGCGCGATCAAGGCCATGGTGGGCGGTTTCGACTACAACCGCAACAAGTTCAACCACGTGACCCAGGCCTGGCGCCAGCCCGGCTCCTCGTTCAAGCCCTTCATCTACTCCGCCTCGCTGGAGCGCGGCCTGTCGCCGGCCACCCTGATCAACGACGCCCCGATCTCGTTCGATGCCGGCCAGACCGGCGGCCAGGCCTGGGAGCCGAAGAACTACGACGGCAAATATGAGGGCCCGATGAGCATGCGGCGCGGCCTGACCAAGTCCAAGAACATGGTCTCGATCCGCATCCTGCACCGCATCGGCGCCAAATACGGCCAGGAGTACACCACCCGCTTCGGCTTCGACGCCGAACGCAACCCGCCCTACCTGACCCTGGCCCTGGGCGCCGGCGGCGTGACGCCGATGCAGATGGCCGGCGCCTATGCCGTGTTCGCCAACGGCGGCTACAAGGTCTCGCCTTACCTGATTGCCAAGGTCACCGACGCCAACGGCAAGGTGCTGTCGCAGGCCAACCCGGACAAGGCGGGCGACGAGAAGAACCGCGTGATCGACGAGCGCAACGCATTCCTGATGGATTCGATGATGAAGGATGTGGTGCGCTTCGGTACCGCCACCCGCGCCCTGTCGCTGAAGCGTCCGGACATCGCCGGCAAGACCGGCACCACCAACGATTCGATCGACGCCTGGTTCGCCGGCTACCAGTCGAAGCTGGTGGGCGTGGCCTGGATCGGCTTTGACCAGCCAAAGAACCTGGGCAACAAGGAGACCGGCGGCGGCCTGGCGCTGCCGATCTGGATCGGCTACATGGCCAAGGCGCTGAAGAACATCCCGATTGAGGAGCGGCCAATCCCGGATGGGATCATCGCGCAGGATGGCGAGTATTACTATGCAGAGAATCCGCCGGGCGTGGGCGTGGACAGCCTGGAAGGCGCCACCCGCGGCACCCCGGCCGAGGAAAAGCAGAAAGATGCTGT
>NZ_JAYSCO010000009.1:71118-123804 GCF_041914865.1 Pseudoduganella sp.
ACCCGGCCGGCGGCGGCCGCGTATCAGGGTCTGACCCTTGGGTCTGACCCTGGTTTACCGGGTTCAAGGCGCCACCACCACCGGCGCCCCACCCTGCTCCGTCACAATCTCCGACAGCGCCGCGAACAGTTCCGTACCGCGGCGCGTATCGACCCACTTGCCCTCCACCTGGCGGTAATGGAAGCCGCCCGAACGCGCCGCCACCCACAGTTCCTGCATCGGCGCCTGCGAATTGATGATGACTTTCGAGCCGTTGTGCACGAATTCCACCTCCAGCACGTTACCACTACGGCTGCACTCCACATCCACCATATCCTGCTCGCACAGACGGTCCAGCGCGGCCTCGATCGCGTCCAGGGTGGCGTCAGCCAGGTCCAAAAATTCCGATTCGGTCATGCTACACTCCAAGATTCTTATCAAGCCCCTATTTTAATCGTGAAGTCCCCAATCGCACTTGCTGCCATTGCAACGGCAGCCCTGCTGGCTGGCTGCGGCCAAACCGGCCCGCTGTACCTGCCCAAGCCCCCCGCCAAGCCTGTTACCGCAGGCAAGCCCGGGGTGGCGCCACCGGCGGCTCCGGTTCCGTCCACTCCACCTGCATCCCAACAGTAAGCTCCCATGTCCCACTTCGACTACCAGAATGGCGTGCTGCACGCCGAAGGCGTTGCGCTCGACTCCATCGCAGAACAGTATGGCACCCCGGCCTATGTCTATTCCAAAGCGCAGCTGACCGATAACTTCGACTCATACGCCAACGCCTGCGCCGGCCGCGACGCACTGGTGTGCTACGCGATGAAAGCCAACTCCAACCTGGCCATCCTGGACCTGCTGGCGCGCCGCGGCGCCGGCTTCGACATCGTCTCGGGCGGCGAGCTGCTGCGCGTGATCGCCGCCGGCGGCGACCCGAAGAAAGTAATCTTCTCCGGCGTCGGCAAGAGCGTGGAAGAAATGCGCCTGGCGCTGTCGCACGACATCCTGTGCTTCAACGTGGAATCGATCCCCGAACTGCACCGCCTGAACGAAGTGGCAGGCAGCATGGGCATGAAAGCGCGCATCTCGCTGCGCGTGAACCCGAACGTGGACGCCAAGACCCATCCCTACATCGCCACCGGCCTGAAAGCCAACAAGTTCGGCGTGGCCTTCGACGACGCGCTGGACACCTACCGCACCGCCGCCAAGCTGCCGCACCTGGAAGTCTGCGGCATCGACTGCCATATCGGTTCGCAGCTGCTGGACGACGCGCCGCTGCTGGAAGCGCTGGACAAGCTGATTGAACTGATCGACGCGCTGGGCGCGGAAGGCATCCACCTGCACCACCTGGACATCGGCGGCGGCCTCGGCATCGACTACGGCGACGGCGCGCCGGTGCCGGTGGGCGACTACCTGGGCCGCCTGTTCAAGCGCATCGACGCCTGGCGCGCCGAGAAACACGGCGGCGCCCCGATCAAGGTGATCTTCGAGCCGGGCCGCTCCATCGTCGGCAATGCCGGCGTGCTGCTGACCCGCGTGGAATTCATCAAGCACGGCGAGGAAAAGAATTTCTGCATCGTCGACGCGGCCATGAACGATATGGCGCGTCCGGCCATGTACCAGGCCTGGATGGATATGCAGCCGGTGCGCCGCACCGACGCCGCCAAGGCCATGTTCGACGTGGTGGGCCCGATCTGCGAATCCGGCGACTGGCTGGCGCGCGACCGCGAGCTGAACGTCGCGCCGGGCGACCTGCTGGTGATGAAGACTGCCGGCGCCTACGGCATGACCATGGCCTCCAACTACAACACCCGCGGCCGCGCGGTGGAGCTGATGGTCGATGGCGGCGCGGTACACGTGGTGCGCCAGCGTGAAAAACCGGCCGACCTGTTCGCGCTGGAATCGGTGATCAAGTAAATCGCACCGGGGCGGCGCGGATCGCCGCCCCTATTCGTCTTCGGCCGGGTCCGGCTCAAACACTTCGACGATGGTTTTCGCATCCAGGATGCGGTCGGCGTAGACCTTGAAGTCCTTGTCGATAGCGATGCTCAGGCGGCTTGCATACTCGTCCGGAATGGCGCCGAACTTCTTGCGCAATTGCTGGGCCAGCACGTCCTCCATCCCGTTCATCGTGGTGTTATAGCGCCGCACCTCGTCCATCGTATCGAAGTCTGGCGTACGCAAGCGCATGATCAGCATTTGACGCTCCTCCTCCGTCCCCAGGTTCACAATACTTCCCATCTCCTCGCCTGGCAAGCTGTACTGCACCCAAGCGAGTATGGTGCGCCGTAACTCCTCGCACTCCACACTGCGCAGCCAATCGCCGATCAAGCCAAGCGCTCCCTGGCCGCTGCGCCGCCCATCCATGAAACGCAGGCTGAGCAATGCCGCCAGGGGCTGTGAAAGAAGCTGCGGCTGCTCGCTGAACAGTTTCGGGAAATCCAGCAGCAAATATTCGTCTTCACTTGAAGGCGGCGCCACGCCATTCACGCCGGCCATGACCAGGCCACTCATGTTGCGGCTCGCCCGCCACGGCCGCAACCCGCTGTACATCACAACGGGCAACACCGGGGGCAAGCGCCCGCTTGCCGGCAACTCATGCCGCTTGACCAAATCCTGCTGCAACAAGCCGACTTACACCCGCATCCGCAATGCCATGTAAGGATCCGGCGTCGACTGGAATTCCATCAGCACATACAGGTATAGCCAGCGCCCGGCTACCTGGACGCGCCACACCATATCGCCATGCCGCTGGCTGCCGCCGTCGCTGGCGTAGCTGCCATTGACGCGTTCAAGCGTAGCGAGGTCCAGCTGCGCCGCCACCTCCGCAGGGAAGAATGTAGTCAGCAATTCGCACATGCATTGCCGGTGCGCGAAGAGTTGACGAAACGCAGTGTCATGTAGCACGCCCATTCCAGCAGCATATCGCTGCCGCGAACGGGCGTTTTGAGATGGCGCAGGTCAGCGCGTGGTGTCGGGCGCACGCGTGGGCTGGGCGGCGGCTGCCTTGCGCGCCCACCAGACGCGCGCGCCAAGCAATACCAGCACGATCAGCCCGAACAGGATGGGCTTATCGAAGTCGCTCTTGCCCGCCCGCATCCACCAGAAATGCAGGATGCCGAGCGGCGCGATCACATACACCAGCTTATGCAGCAGCTGCCAGCGTTTGCCGCCCAGGCGGCGCACCATGCCGTTGGTGCTGGTCACCGCCAGCGGCACCAGCAGCACAAAGGCGATGAAGCCGACCGTGATGAACGGCCGCTTGACCACGTCCTTCAGCATCTCCTGCACCTCGAAGAAGTGGTCGAACCAGAGGAAGGTGGTGAAATGCAGCAGCGCGTAGAAGAAGGCATACAAGCCCATCATGCGGCGCAGCTTAAGCAGCCAGTTCCAGCCCGAAAGGCGGCGCAGCGGCGTGACTGCCAGCGTGATGCACAGGAAGTACAAAGTCCACGACCCCGTATTACGCGTGATGTACTGCAGCGGCTCAACCAGCTGGTCGGTCGCCACCAGGTAGACCAGCGCAAAGAACGGCAGCAGCGCCAGCACAAAGGCGACACACTTGATCGCGCTGAGCTGGCGCGTAGTCGGAGCGAACGCCATCAGTAGAACTTCTTCAAGTCCATGCCGGAGTACAGCGAGGCCACTTCGTTATACCCGTTGAACATCAAGGTCTTGCGCTTGCGGGTGAAGAAGCCGTCCTCCCCGATGCGGCGCTCGCTGGCCTGCGACCAGCGCGGGTGGTCGACGTTCGGATTCACATTGGAATAGAAGCCGTACTCATTCGGCGCCGACAGGTTCCACGAGGTGCGCGGCATATCGCGCACGAAGCGGATCTTCACGATCGACTTGGCCGACTTGAAGCCGTACTTCCACGGCAGCACCATGCGCACCGGCGCGCCGTTCTGGTTCGGCAGCACTTCGCCATACATGCCGAAGGTGAGCAGCGCCAGCGGATGGTTCGCCTCGTCGATGCGCAAGCCCTCGACATACGGCCAATCCAGCACACGGCTGCCGATGCCCGGCATTTGCTTGCGGTCGGCCAGGGTGACGAACTCCACGAACTTCGCATTGCCGGTGGGCTCGACCTTCTTGATCAATTCGGAGAACGAGTAGCCGATCCACGGGATTACCATCGACCAGCCCTCCACGCAGCGCAGGCGGTAGATACGCTCCTCGAGCGGCGCCAGCTTGAGCAGGCTGTCGATATCGAGCGTCATCGGCTTTTTCACCTCGCCCTCTACCTGCACCGTCCAGGGCCGCGTGCGCAGCGTATGCGCGTGCTCGGCCGGGTCGGACTTGTCGGTCCCGAATTCGTAGAAGTTGTTGTAGCTGGTCGCGTCCTTATACTCCGTCTGCTTCTCCATGACGGCATAGGCCGGGTTGCGTTTGGCCGCCAGTTTGGCGCCAGCGCCGCCCTGCGCCAATGCCAGCTCGGGCCCGAGGATGGCGCCCGCCGCCGCCAGCTTGATGAATTTACGGCGCGACTCGTAGACGTCGCGCGGCGTGATTTCGGAAGGAAGGATCAGCATGGTCAGCTCCAGACTGGTGCAAGGTAATAGCTAAACCTTACACCAGTTTGCTGAAGCTGTTATTAAAGCTTGCCGTAGGAATGCAAGCCGGAGAGGAACATGTTCACGCCGAGGAAGGCGAAGGTGGTGACCAGCAGGCCGACCACGGCCCACCAGGCGGCAGCCTTGCCGCGCAGGCCGGACATCAGGCGCATGTGCAGCCAGGCGGCGTAGTTCAGCCAGACGATCAGGGCCCAGGTCTCTTTCGGGTCCCACGACCAGTAGCCGCCCCAGGCTTCGGCCGCCCACAGGGCGCCAAGGATGGTGGCGATGGTGAAGAAGGCGAAGCCGATCGAAATCGCCTTGTACATCACGTCTTCCAGCACCTCGCCGCCCGGCAGGCGCTCGACGAATTTGCCGCGTGCCAGGTTGGTGAGGGCAAACAGCACCACCAGGCCGCCCACCATCTGCGTGGTTTTCGCCAGCGCGGCGGTAGTGCCTTCCTGCGCGCCGCCGATGAAGGCGATCAGCCAGCACAGGGCGACAATGCCGATCGGCGCCACCACCAGCGACAGCCACAGGGTGCGCGTATCTTCATATTTGAGCAGGTAGGCCCAGGCCACCATCGAGGCCAGGGCAAAAGTGCCGTAGCCGATGAAGTTGGCCGGCACGTGGATCTTCATCCACCAGCTTTGCAAGGCCGGCACCAGCGGCTGGATTTCGGACGCGCCGCGCGCCACGGTGTACCACAGCAGGAAGCCGACCGCCGCCGAAATCACCAGCAGCACGAAGGGGCCCAGCGCGCGCGTGGCGTAGTGTTCTTCGTAGTACAGGTAGAACATGGCCGTGATCAGCGCGAACAGGATGAACACTTCATACAGGTTGGAGATCGGGATGTGGCCGACGTCGGTGCCGATCAGGTAGGACTCGTACCAGCGCACCAGCATGCCGGTCGTGCCCAGCACCACGGCCGCCCAGCACAGCTTGGAGCCCAGCGCGCCGCCCAGCGTGGAGCGGGTGAACAGGCCGCCCCAGTAGAACAGCGTGGAAAGGAAGAACAAGGTGCTCATCCACAGGATGGCCGACTGGCTCGACAGCATGTACTTGAGGAAGAAGCGCGAGTCGGCGGCTGCCAGCTGGCCCTGGTACAGGCTGATGCCGGCCAGCGCCAGCGCGAAGGACAGCGGCATCAGCCAGCGCAGCGGCTTCCAGTACCAGCCCAGGGCGGCGAAGCATGGCGCCGATGCCAGCAGGATCACCTTCTCGTAGATGTCCATATAGGCGCCGAAACGGTTGAAGGCGTACAGTGCGCCCGCGCACAGGACCAGGGCGAACAGCCAGTCGAAGGCCCCCAGTCGCTTGAAGTAGCCCGGCTGCTGGGCGTAGATTTGTGTTGCTTCCATTTGCTTTCTCCAAAAACCTGGCCACAGCTTACGCTTGTTGCGGCAGTTTTTCCTTCAATTCCGTAAATTCCTTCTCGAAGTCCAGCGTCTTGCGCTGGGTGCTCATGGCCATCAGCGCCTCGCTGCCGGTGGCGCCCGGCTTGATCCAGACCCAGACGCGGCGTTCGCGGATATAGAACATGGCGAACACGCCCAGCACCAGCAACAGGCAGCCAATGTACACGATGGTCTTGCCCGGCGAACGCGTCACCTGGAATACCGATGCTTTGATTTGCGTGAACTCATCGAGCTGCAGGTAGACCGGCGCGCCGTAGAAGAAGCTGTCCGACAGCGCATTGGTCGCCAGCTGCAGGAAGCGGCCATGGGTTTCGTCGGCCGCGACCGGGGCCAGGCCGGCCTGCTCGCGCGCGGCCTGCCACAGTTCCCACATGCTGCCATTCAGGATCTTCAGGAAAATCTCGGCGGCCTTGGTCTGCTCGGCTTGCGGCACTTTTTCCAGGAAGCGGCTGATGGCGAAGAAACCGGCGCCGCTGGCGTCGCCGGCGAAGATTTCCAGCCCCTTGAGCGAAGATTGCTCCAGCTGCACGCGCAGCGTATCGCCGGCCTTGGCCTGCGGCATGGCGCGCGCGGCATAGCGCTCGGCCGCCTTCTTGCGCAGGGCCGGGTCCTGCAGGGCGGCGCGCAGGCGCATCCACTCGCGCACACTGTGCTCATCGTCCGCCGGAATGCGCAGGAAGCTGAACGGGTCGGACGGGTTGGCGCGCACGCCGGCCAGGAAGACGGTATCGCCCTCGATGGTCACCGGCTGCATATAGTTCTGGTACTCGCGCGCCTGGCCGTTCTTGTCGCGCAGCTTGTACGAGACGGATGGGCCGACATTCTTCAGATCCTTGTTGTGGGCCGTCTTGGCGGCCGAGCCAAGCTGTTTGTCCAGGCTGCGCGCGAACGATTCATTCAGGTTTTCGCCCTTGGCCACGGCGCGCGCATCCTGGCTGCCGATGTTTTCCACGTTGAAGGGGCGGAAATCGCTCCACTCCACGGTGTAGTCCTCGCCCAGCTTATTGGAGCCGTTGACTTCGCCCTCCATGGCGAAGGTGGTGGTGGAGCTGCCCTTCATCGGGTGGCCCACCAGTTTCAGCTTGCTGCCGCCATCCTCAAAGCTGGACTGGTAGATGGCCACGCCCTCGAAGATCAGCGGCTTGTTGACCTCAATCACCGCATCAACTGTCTTGCCGCTGTCGTTGGAACGCACCGTCACATGGCTGGCGAACAGCTTGGGCATGCCGGTGCTGTAGAAGTCGATATCGAACTTCTTCAGCTGGATGGTGAACGGCAAGTCCTGCAGCAGGAAGCCATCCGGGCGCGGCAGCAGCGCGGTATTGCCGGCCGTGCCTTCCGGCAGCGCAATGCTGCCGCGGTAGGTCGGGTTGTGGATGCTCAGGCGGTGCTGGGCCGGGATATCGGCAATCACGCCCGTGCCGCCGAACGCGGTCTTGCCGAACAGCCACTGCTGGAAGCGCACCGGCAGGTCGGAGTCGAGCATGCCGCCCACCAGGATGATGACGATCGCGCTGTGCGCGAAAATATAGCCGAACTTGTTGCCCGCGCCGCGCTTGGCCGACACCAGGATGGCGCCATCCTTGGCAATGATCCTGGTGGCATAGCCGGCATGGCCCAGGCGCTGCGCGGTCTGGCTGGCCAGCGCCTCGCCCGTCTGCGGCGACTGCCAGTGGGTCTTATGGTGGAAGTTGTTGAGCGAAGCCTCGCGCACCTTCTCACGCCAGCTGCGCATATCCTTCAGCATCTTCGGCGTATTGTGCACAATGCACAGCGTGGTCGAAATCACCAGCAAGGCGCACATGGCGACGAACCACCACGAGGAGTAAATCGCATACAGGCCGAGCTTATTGAACACTTCGAACCAGAACGGGCCAAACTGGTTGATGTAGTTCGGCATTGGCTGGCTTTGCTGCACGATGGTGCCGATGATCGAGGCGAAGATGATCACGACAAACAGCGCGATCGCGAAGCGCATCGAGGACAGCAGCTCGACGGTCTCAGCCAGGGGGCCGCGCCGGTTGCGCAGCTGGATTCCGGAAGTGCTGGGGGCGTTGCTCATTGCTCAGGGATAAAATCAGGAGGATAACAACAAAAAGGGCAGCCAACTTGCGCGGCCGCCCTTTTCATGTCCAGAACCGCCCGTCACGGGGCGATGCATTGCAATTACTTCAAGCCGGCCATGTAGTCGGCGACCGCTTCGATTTCCTTATCGGACATGCGGTAAGCGATGGCGTGCATTTCAGCGCTGGTCTTGCGGGTGTCAGCCTTGAAGGCCTTCAGGGTGGCCACGGTGTAGTCCTGGTGCTGGCCAGCCACGCGCGGATAAGCCGCTGGCATGCCGGCGCCGGCCGGGCCGTGGCAGGACGCACAGGCTGGCACGCGGTTTTCAGCGATGCCGCCGCGGTAGATTTTCTTGCCCAGCTCGATGGTGTCTTTGTTCTTGGCAGCGCCGGCCTTGGTTGGCTCGGTAGCCAGGTAGGCCGCGATGTTTTTCTTTTCTTCGTCAGTCAGGGCCTTGGCGAAGGCGGTCATCACGGTGCCGGCACGTGCTGGCTCGGTGAACGCCACCAGCTGTTTGTAGATGTAGGCTTCGCCCTGGCCGCCCAGTTTCGGGTTCACGGTGATGGTGGATGCGCCCTTGGCGCCGTGGCAGGAGACGCAAGCCGCGATGCCGCGCGCATTGTCGCCTTCAGCGTACAGGGTCGCGCCTTTGGCTGGGTCAGCCTTGGCAGCAGGAGCCGGGGCGGATGCCGACGCGGCACCCGAAACAGCCAGCATGGCAACGAACAAGGATTTTACAAATGGCGAAAACGCTCGATTCATTCAGACACCCTGAGACTAGTTATTAATTAGTGTGAATCGCTTTCTTGCGGTGCCTCATAAACAGGCAACATGGCGCATGACAACAATTCGTAACCCCTTATTGTACAATAGCTTTCCTGCCTTATTACCTTCTTTTTGTTGCTCTTCCATGTCCAAACTCTGGCAAGCCCGCTTTTTTACCACTGTTAACCACCTGCGCGACCTGCCGCGCACGACGGTGCCAGAGATCGCCTTCGCTGGCCGCTCGAATGCCGGCAAATCGACCGCGATTAACATTCTTTGCAACCAGAAGGGCCTGGCTTTCGCGTCCAAAACCCCGGGCCGCACCCAGCATATCAACTTCTTCTCGGTGGGCGGCGCCCACGTGGCCATGCACCGCCACGACCCGGTGAAGATGGATGAAATCCAGTGCCTGATCGCCGACTTGCCGGGCTACGGCTACGCCGAAGTGTCGGGCGACGCCAAGAACCACTGGCAGCGCCTGCTGGGCGATTACGTGCAGCAGCGCGACCAGCTGGCCGCCCTGGTGCTGATGATGGACTCGCGCCGACCGTTCACCGACCTGGACCAGCAGATGATCGAATGGTTCGCCCCGACCGGCAAGCCGATCCACTGCATCCTGACCAAGGCAGACAAGCTGAACCGCAATGAATCGATCAACGTGCTGCGCCAGGCGAAAGCCAAGCTGGACAGCTACGTCGATGAAGACGGCGAAGGCTTCCCCTTCACCGTGCAATTGTTCTCCGCGCTGAAGCGCATCGGCATCGAGGAAGCGACCGCCAAGATTGAAGAGCTGGCCGGCCTCACCGGTGGCGCCGAAGCGTCCACTCCTGATGAAAGCGAAGCATGATCACTCCTGATTTCCCAGCCATCCGCATGCGCCGCATGCGCCGCGACCCGTTCTCGCGCGCGCTGATGCGCGAGAACACCGTCACCGTCGATGACCTGATCTACCCGGTCTTCGTGGTGGAAGGCACGAACCGGCGCGACCCGGTGGCCACCATGCCGGGCGTGGACCGCATCTCGATCGACAACCTGCTGAAGGTGGCGGAAGAGTGCGTCAAGCTGGGCATCCCGGTGCTGTCGCTGTTCCCGAATATCGACCCGTCGCTGAAGACCAACGACGGCGTGGAAGCCACCAACCCGGAAGGCCTGATCCCGCGCGCGGTGCGCGCGCTGAAGCAGAACTTCCCCGGGCTCGGCATCATGACCGACGTCGCGCTCGACCCGTACACCAGCCACGGCCAGGACGGCACGGTCGATGACAAAGGCTCGATCCTGAACGATGAGACCACCGAAATGCTGGTGCGCCAGGCGCTGTGCCAGGCCGAAGCCGGCGTCGACATCGTCGGCCCCTCCGACATGATGGATGGCCGCATCGGCGTGATGCGCAAGGCACTGGAAGAGAAAGGCCTGATCCACACCCGCATCATGGCCTACTCCGCCAAGTACGCCTCGGCCTTCTACGGCCCGTTCCGCGACGCGGTTGGCTCGGCCGCCGCGCTGGGCAAAGCCGACAAGTTCACCTACCAGATGGACCCTGCCAATACCGACGAGGCATTGCGCGAAGTGGCGCTGGACATCGCCGAGGGTGCCGACATGGTGATGGTGAAACCAGGCATGCCCTACCTCGACATCGTGCGCCGCGTGAAGGATGAGTTCAAAGTGCCGACCTATGCCTACCAGGTGTCCGGCGAATACGCCATGCTGAAAGCCGCCGCGCAGAACGGCTGGCTGGACCATGACAAGGTGATGATGGAATCGATGATGGCCTTCAAGCGCGCCGGCGCCGACGGCGTGCTGACCTACTTCGCCCTCGACATCGCTCGCAAGCTGAAAGCGTAAAAAAAAATGGGGACGTACCCCATTTAATGCAAAAAGGGGCCGATGGCCCCTTTTTCATTAAATGGGGTACGTCCCCATTTTTTACTCCTTGCGGTCGCGCAACACCTGGGGTGCCAGGGAGCCGATGAACATGCCGAGGAATGCTGCCAGCAGGCCGGCCAGCTGGCCCGGGAACGCTTCGCCCCATGACGACAGCTGCGGGAAGAATGCTACCCAGGTGGCGATGCCAAACGCGGCCGACAGGATCGCGCCTTGCGTCGTGGCGCGCTTCCAGTACAAGCCCATCAGCAGGGGCACGAAAGCCGCCACCAGGGTCACCTGGTAGGCGCTGGACACCAGTTCATAAATCGATGTGCCTTTCATGGCAATCGCGTACGCCAGCACGGTCGCTGCGAACACCACGATGGTGGCGCGCATGGCGAACAGCTGCTGCTTGTCGGTCATGCCCGGGCGCAGGTTCTTCAGGATGTTCTCAGTGAAGCTGGTGGACGGCGCCAGCAGGGTGGCCGAGGAGGTCGACTTGATCGCCGACAGCAGCGCGCCGAAGAACAGGATCTGCATAATCAGCGGCATCTTGGTCAGCACGAAGGTGGGCAGCAGGCGCTGGTAATCGTTCTTGGCCATTTCCAGGCCGCTCTGGCCCATCACGATCACCGCGCAGGCCACGATGAACATCGGCACCGCGGCGAAGACGATATAGCTGGCGCCGCCGATCACCGCGCCGGTACGGGCGGTCGGCGCATCCTTGGCCGACATCACGCGCTGGAATACGTCCTGCTGCGGAATCGAACCCAGCATCATGGTCACCGCGGCGCCGACAAAGAAGGCGATATCGGTAAAGTTGGCGGCCGGCAGGAAGGTCCACAGTTTCTCTTCGCTGATCATGGTCAGCACCTTGTCGGAACCGCCGGCCAGGTCGGCCGAGAACATGGCGATGATGGACAGGCCCACCACCAGCACGATCATCTGGATAAAGTCGGTCCAGGCCACGGCCAGGAAGCCGCCGATCACCACATACACCAGCACCGCCAGGGTGCCAACGATCATGCCGGTAGTCTCGGACATGGCGCCGTTGGTCAGCACGGTGAACACCAGGCCCAGCGCGGTGATCTGCGCCGCCACCCAGCCCAGGTAGGAAATGATGATGGCGATCGAGCAGAACACTTCGATGCCCTTGCCGTAGCGCTGGCGGTAGAAGTCGCCGATGGTCAGCAGATTAAGCTTGTACAGGCGGGCTGCGAAGAACATGCCGACCAGGATCAGGCAGGTGCCGGCGCCGAACGGGTCTTCCACGATGGCGTTCATGCCGCCCTGGACGAACTTGGCCGGGATACCCATCACGGTTTCCGCGCCGAACCAGGTCGCAAAAGTTGTGGTTACCACCATGATCAGCGGCAGGCTGCGGCCAGCCACTGCGAAGTCGGTCGTATTCTTGATGCGGGTGCCAGCCCAGGCACCAAGGGCCAGGGTGCCCAGCAGGTACAGGACGACAAAGGAAATCAGGGTGATGTTCATCGCAACTTAAACTCCGGCTCCAATCGGCAAATTTCGCGATTATAGCGGCAAGATGCCAGCCGGTTTTAAGAAATTTTTTGCTATTGCTGCGAAACCAACAAAACCGGGAAACCAGGGTCTGACCCTGAGGGTCAGACCCTGGTTTCGCGGTTTCTGCGGTTTTAACGGACTTTCCCGTAGTTCGGGAAGAACTCCAGCAGCAGGAAGGCTTCCAGCTCCTTCTCATGCTCCTTGCGCGCGCTCATGGGGACGTTGCGGCCCAGGCGGTGCGATTCCCAGATGAAGTCGCCCGGCTTTTCCTTGCGGATCATCTCGATCATGCGCTTGACGATTGCCGTTTCGATATCTTTTTCCGTGCCCTGCTCCACCCGGACCTGCTGCAGCCACTGGCGCTTGAAGTTGGTGCTGAAGCCGCGGAACTTGATTTCCGCGCTATTGAAGGTCTGGTTGACGATCTGGAACACCCCGCCCGTGTCGTTGCGCTCGCCATTCGCACTGCGCCCCTGGGCACCCATGATATTGGCGATGGCGCGCGCCTTGGCCACTGCCGCCGGGTCCTGTTCCTGCTCCGGTTGCGGCGCCACGCCGCGTGCGCGGCGGCGCATTTCGATCAGGGTGGCCATGTCCGGCGCATCGGGCGGCGGCGGGGTCAGCTTGGCCTCTTCCGGCGGCACGATACGCTCCTGCGGTTTGACGACCTCGGTAATCGCTGTCTTGCTCGGCGGCAGGTAGGCGCGCGAGGACAGCTGCGGCGCCTTGCTGGCCTTGGTCTCGGCCTTGGGCAGCGGCTTGGGTTTGGGGGTCGGCTTGGCAGGCGGCGTCAGATAGACCATCTCACCTTCCTTGGCCGGGGGCGTCAGGACGATCTTGTCGGCAGGCTTGAACAGGTAAATCGCCACCACCAGCAAGTGCAGGCCGACGGTAAACGCAATGCCCCAGCGGCTCGGCTTGTTGTTGCCATACTCGAGCACCTTTTGCTCCGGCCACGGCTGGCCGCAGGTCGGGCAATGCCCGTCATGGGCCGCAAGTTCGGCGTGGGAATGCGTGTACTGATGCAAGATAATGGCTTTTTACTGGAGATACTGGGGAGGCAGCTTACCGACTTTCGTCCTTGACGAATGTTACAACTTGTAAGCGCCGCCCCGCATCTTATCAGTGTTTGGCGGCCTTGAACGCCCGGAGTTCGACCGGCTGCGCTGCATCTGTTGCAGATTCGTCAACCAGCTCCTCGTCCTTCATCGGCCCGCTACCCGAGTATTTATCCAGGAACAGGTAAATCACCGGCGTGATGTACAGGGTGATCACCTGCGAGAAGATCAGGCCGCCGATCACGGCCAGGCCCAGCGGCTGGCGCAGCTCGGCGCCGGCGCCCAGGCCGAGCGCGATCGGCAATGCCCCCATCAGCGCCGCCAGCGTGGTCATCATGATCGGGCGGAAGCGCAGGATACAGGCCTCGCGGATCGCCTCCATCGGCGCCTTGCCCTCCTCGCGCTGCGCCACCAGGGCGAAGTCGATCATCATGATGGCGTTCTTCTTCACGATACCGATCAGCATCAGGATGCCGATGATGGCGATCATGGTCAGGTCCATCTTGAAGATCCACAGGGTCAGCAGCGCACCGACGGCGGCGGACGGCAGGCCGGCCAGGATGGTCAGCGGGTGGATATAGCTCTCATACAGTACGCCCAGCAGCACATAGATCACGCCCAGCGCGGCCACGATCAGGATCAGCTGGCTGCTCTGGGAGTCCTGGAACACCGCCGCATCGCCGCCATAGCTGGTGATGATCGAAGCCGGCAGGCCCATCTGCTGGCCCATCTTCTCGATCTTGGCGGTGGCATTGCCGAGCGGGACATCCGGCGCCAGGTTGAAGGAAATCGTGATCGCCTGCAGCTGGCCCTGGTGGTTGACCGAGGTCGGGCCGACAGTGCGCTCGACGCTGGCAAAGCTGGACAGCTGCACCAGCTGGCCGGCGCTGTTGCGCACCGACAGCTTGGTCAGCGAATCGTCAAACTGGCGGTCTTCGGTGGCCGCTTCCAGGATCACGTAATAGCTGGCCGCCGAGGAGTAGATGGTCGACACCTGGCGCTCGCCGAACGCCAGGTACAGCGCGGTGCGCACGTCGGACAGCTTCACGCCCAGCATATTCGCCTTGTCGCGGTCGATTTTGAGCGAGGCCTGCAAGCCCTTGTTCTGCGAATCGCTGGTCACGTCGCGGAAGTCCTGGTCGGCGCGCATCGCCTCCTGGAACTTGGTGGCCCAGTCGTTCAGCGCATCCGGGCTGACCGACTGCAAGGTGTACTGGTAACGGCTCTTCGAGGGACGGCCGCCCAGCTGCAGGTTTTGCACCGGGCTCAGGTAGACCTGGATGCCGGCGATCTTCTTGGTTTCCTTGCGCAGGCTGTCCAGCACCTGCGGCATCTTCTGGCGCTCGCCGCGCGGCTTCAGCACCAGGAACATGCGGCCGGTATTGCCGCCGCCAGTGAATGAGGTCACATCCTTCACGTTCGGGTTGGCCTGGATCACGGCGGCCACCTTTTCCTGCAGCTCCAGCATGGCGGAGGTGGAAATGTCTTCCGAGGCTTCCGTATTGACGCGGATCTGGCCCAGGTCCTCCTCCGGGAAGAAGCCTTTCGGGATGGCGATATACAGCCAGGCCGTCAGCGCGAACGTACCGAAGGCGATCGCCAGCACCACGTAACGGTGGTGCAGCGCCAGGTCCAGCGTGCGCGCATAGCCGTTGCGCACGGCATTGAAGCCGCGCTCGAAGTGGCGGCCGATGAAGCTGTCGTCGCCCGAAGTCTCGTGCGAGTCGGCCGGCATGAAGCGCGCCGCCAGCATCGGCACCAGCGTCAGCGAGACGATGGCCGACACCAGCACCGACAAGCCCACCACCACGGCGAATTCATGGAACATCAGGCCCATCACGCCGGGCATGAAGAAGATCGGAATGAACACGGCCACCAGCGAAACCGAAATCGAGACGATGGTGAAGCCCATTTCCTTCGAGCCGACCAGGGCCGCCTGCAAAGGCTTCTTGCCCAGCTCGATATGCCGCACGATGTTCTCCAGCACCACGATGGCATCGTCCACCACCAGCCCCACCGCCAGCGTGATGCCGAGCAGGGACACGTTGTCCAGGCTGTAGCCCAGGGCATACAGCAGCGACAGCGCACCAAGCAGCGAGATCGGCATGGTGACCGCCGGGATGAAGGTGGCGGCCAGGCGGCGCAGGAACAGGAAGATCACCAGCACCACCAGCACCACAGTCAGCGCCAGGGTCAGGTTCACGTCGTGGATCGCTTCGCGGATCGACACCGAGCGGTCGTTCACCAGGTTGATCGAGACCGACTCCGGCAGCTGGGCGCGGAAGCGCGGCAGCAGCTTGCGCACACCGTCCACCACCTGCACCGTGTTGGCGTCCGGCTGGCGTTGCACCAGCAGCACGATGGAGCGCTCGCCGTTATAGCTGCCGGCCGCCTTGATCGACTGGAAGCTGTCTTCCACCGTCGCCACTTCCTTCAGGCGCACCGGCTGGCCATTGCGGGTGGCGATGATCAGGTCGGCGAAGTCGGCGGCGCGCATCAGCTGCGCGTTGCCCTGGATGGTCAGGGTCTGGCTCGGGCCGTCGATGGTACCGAGCGGGGTATTCGCATTGGCGGCGCGGATCGCCTGCTGCAGCTCGTCCAGCGTCATGTTGCGCGAGTTCAGCAGGTCCGGTTTGGCGCGCACGCGCACGGCGAAACGCTTCTGGCCGTTGACCGACACTTGCGCAACGCCTGGCAAGGTGGAGAGCGAAGGCGCCACCAGGTTTTCCGCGTAATCGTTGAGCTCGGACAGGCTCAACGAAGGCGAGGTCATGGCCATGAACAGCACCGGCGCGTCGGCCGGGTTGACCTTGCGGTAGGACGGCAGGTCCGTCATTTCCTGCGGCAGCGAACGCTGGGCGCGCAACAGCGCAGCTTGCACGTCGACCGCCGCTTCATTGACGTTGATGGACGGGTCGAATTCCAGCGTCAGCGAGGTGTTGCCCAGCGTGCTGGTGGAGGTGATCATCGACAGGCCGCCGATGGTCGAGAACTGCTTTTCCAGCGGCAGCGCCACGGAGGACGCCATGGTTTCCGGCGAGGCGCCCGGCAAATCGGCGCTGACGTTGATGACCGGGGTGTTATAGCTCGGCAGTGCTGCCACCGGGATATGGGCGTAGGCCAGGATACCGGCCAGGATCAGGCTCAGCGAGAGCAGCACCACCATCACGGGGCGCCGGATACTCAGCTCGGAAAGGTTCATTCTTGTTTACCCTTCTTCTGGCCTTTGCCGCTCTGCGCGACAGCCGGTTCGGCGATGCGCACCTTGCCGCCCGGACGCAGGTTCTGCTTGCCCTCGACGATGATTTTTTCATCGCCATTCAGGCCGGTGACCACCGCCAGGGCGCCAAAGCCATGCACGCGCTTGACGTTGTTCATCTTGGCGGTCTGGTCGGGCGCCACGGTGTAGACGAACGTACCCTTGGTATTGGTAATAATAGCGTTCTGCGGCACAACGAGCGCATCTTTCAGCGTGTTGACCGTCAGCTTGGTGTTGACGTACTGGCCCGGCCACAGGCGGGTGTCGGCATTGTCGAACTGGGCCTTGACGCGGATCACGCCGGCCACCGGGTCGACCGTGTTGTCGACAAAGCTGAGCTGGCCATGGATGGGCTTGTCCGAATTATTCTGGAACGCCTGCACCGGCACCTTGCCGGCGCGCTGCGCGTCCAGCAGGGCCGCCAGGCTCGACTCCGGCACGGTGAAGGCGACGTTGATCGGGTTGAGCTGGGTCACGGTGGTGAGCGAAGTGCTCAGCTGCACCAGGCTGCCCGGGTAGACATTGATGGCGCCCACGCGGCCGGTGAGCGGCGCGCGGATCTGGGTATAGCTCTGGTCCACCTTGCTGGCGCGCGCGGCCGCGATATCGGCTTCCAGCACGGCGCGCGCCGATTCCACCTGGCTCTTCAGGGTATCGACTGCGCTCTGCGCCAGGAAATTCTGGGCGCGCAATTCCTGCGCGCGCTTGTACTGGCGCTCCAGGTCGGCCAGGGTGGCGCGGTCCTTCGCCACTTGCGCATCGGCCTTCTCGACATTGGCGGCCTCGGTGCGCGCATCGAGCGAGAACATCAGCTCGCCCTGCTTCACGAACTGGCCTTCCTTCACATGCACTTTGACGATGGTGCTGGTGGTTTGCGGGTGCAGGTCGACAGTGGAAATCGGGCTCACCGTGCCGTTGGCCGACAGCTCAACCGGCACGTCCTGGCGCAGCGGCGCCACCACATTGACCGTGGTCGGGCCCTGCTCGCCTTTGCCCTTGCCGCCGCCCTGGCCCGGCGCACCTTGCGCCTGGCCAGCACCCTGCTCGGCCGGACCCTTGCTTGCATACCAGGCGCCGGCGCCGATGAGGACGGCCAGGCCCACCACTACTGCCACAGTTTTCTTCTTCATTTGGGATGACTACTTTCCTGCATAAAATTCAGGGAACACGAGGGTGGCTTCCAGGCCGCCGCTCGCGTGGTTCGCCAGGCTCAGGCTGGCGCCGTGCTGTTCTGCGATATTGCGCGCAATCGTCAGGCCGAGGCCGGTGCCACCGGAGGCGCGGTTGCGCGACGTCTCCAGGCGGTAAAACGGTTCGAACACTTGCGCAAGCTGGCCGGGCGGGATGCCCGGGCCCTCGTCGCGGATGCGGATGCGCGAGGCCCCGGCCAGGCGCTCGACGCTCACATGGGCGCGCTGGCCGTATTTGACGGCATTGTCGATCAGGTTGACCAGGCAGCGCCGGATGTCCAGCGGGCGGCCCATCATGTCCATGGCGGCGCGCCCTTTCAGGTCGACTTCCTGGCCGGCATCGGCGGCATCGGCGCACACGCTGTCGAGCAAGGCATCGAGGTCGACGCGCTGCATCGCTTCCGTGGTATCCATGCTGCGTGCCAGGTCCAGCCCTTCCTTCACCATCTGCTGCATGGCCGACAAGTCTTCCAGCAGCTTGCCCTGCAGCTCGGCGTCCTGCACTTTTTCCAGGCGCAGGCGCATGCGGGTCAGCGGGGTCTGCAAGTCATGGGTGATGGCCGCCAGCATTTCCGTGCGCTGCGCGATGTGCTGGCGGATGCGCGCCTGCATCGCATTGAAGGCGGCCGAGGCGGTACGGATTTCGGTGGCGCCGCGCAGCTTGATCGGCGCGTGGTTGATGTCGTTGCCCAGGTTCTTGGCCGCGACGGCCAGCTTTTTCAGCGGGCCCATGGTCATGCGTGCCACCAGGTAAGCCAGAACGGCAATGCTGAGCAGGAAGGGAACGAAGGTTGCATACTCGTTATGGCCGGTCGGCGCCGGCTGGCGCGGCGGCAGGATCGACAGTTTCAGCTGCTGGCCGTCGGGCATGGTAACCGCCAGCGACTCGCAGGTGCCGCGCCAGGTGCCGGTGCCGGCGCCAAACACCGAAAAGGCCGAATACACCGAGGTTGGGCGCTCGCAGGCGGCGGGACGCTCGAGCAGCGACTGCAGCTTGTATTCATTGCCCAGGCGGTTGGCCAGGGTGGCGCCGAACTCGCTCAGCTGCGGGGTCACGCTTGGCAGGCGGTTCAGCACTTCCAGCTTGATGGCGCCCATGCTGGCCACCTTCAGGTATTGCATGCGCGACTCCGGCAGCACCACGTCGGCGGTGGAAATGATCTGCTCGGAACGCTCAAGCGCGTGGAAGTCGCGGTAGCGCTGCAGGGTGCGCTGGCGTTCATTGATCGCCAGGTACTGCGTCAGGGCGGCCGAAGCGATGATGCCCAGCATCAGGACCAGGAAAATCCGGCCCGTCATGCCCTGGAAGAAAGATTTCATCAGTCCGGCTCCACGGCGACCGTGCCGGCCAGCACATAGCCGCCATTGCGCACGGTCTTGATGATTTGCGGCAGGCGCGCATCTTCGCCCAGCTTCTGGCGCAGGCGGCTGATCTGGATATCAATCGAACGGTCGAACGGATCGGCGTCGCGGCCCTGGGTCAGGTTCAGCAACTGGTCGCGGTTCAGCACGCGGTTCGGGTGCTCGAGGAAAACCTTGAGCAGGCGGAACTCGGCGCCCGACAGCATGATGACCGTGCCTTCCGGATTGACCAGGTGGCGCGCGGTCAGGTCCAGCACCCAGTTCGAGAAACGGATACGGCTTGCCTTTTCGACATTGTTGGCGGCGCTGTTCGTGCTGCGGCGCAGCACGCTGCGGATGCGCGCCAGCAGCTCGCGCGGTTCGAAGGGCTTGGGCAGGTAATCGTCCGCGCCCATCTCCAGGCCCAGGATGCGGTCCAGCGGCTCGCTGCGGGCGGTCAGCATGATCACCGGCAGGGTCGAATGGGCACGCAGCTTGCGGCACAGGGTCAGGCCATCCTCACCCGGCAGGTTGAGGTCGAGGACGATCAGGTCGGGTTTCGCATTGTCGAGCAGCTTCCACATGGCGGCGCCATCGGCCGCGCCATGGGTGCGGTAACCGTTAGTCTCCAGGTAATCCTGCAGCAGGGTGCGGATATCGCGGTCGTCGTCGACGATAAGGATAGTGGCGGCATTTTCCATACCTACAATTATCCCTTGCTACGCCGACGACGGGTAGACAGTTTGTATCGCCATGTTTAGAAAAAGCTTGTCGAAACATGGCGTTACAAAACTATGGCGTGAGGGTCAATGACGGCTCAGGGCCAGCGTGCCGCCGCTGGCGCCAGGCATGGTATAGCTGCCACTGCCGCCGAGCGGGGTCTCGAGCTTGCCCGTGAACGTCAAGCCCGGTTTGCCGGCCGCCGGTTTGAACGAAATGGCACCGTCAACGGCCACATTGCCGCTGACCGCGCCGCCGCAATTGCCCTCCACCGCACCGTCCTTCGCCACGCTGATGGTGCACGTTTCAGCCGCACCGCCGGCCGCCGTATAGGGCGCAGTCCAGCGGCCCTCGAAGCGATACAAGCTGTCGACACGGCGCTTGGCGCCAGCCTTGGCATAGCCGACCAACTCGTATTCTATGGTCACCTTGAAATTCAGCTTGCCAGCGTAGGACTCGCTTTCGATAACCTGGCATTTCACATTGATCCGCATCGCAGTGTCCATCCAGCAAGTCCGCTCAGTGGCACGCAGGTACTGGCCCACCTCCTGGGTATATTTGGCCTGGAACTTGAGCGCATTAAAGCTGCCAATGCCAACGGTGACCGGTTCGGTTGCATAAGAAACAATACTGCCACTGTATTTCTCGCCGCCGCCGCCGCAGTAGAATGCCTGGGCCGGATCGATCAGGGTGGTCGTCGAACTGATGTTCCAGTTCATGCCGGCCTGACCCGAGCGCGGCAAATCGGTAAAGAGTGCGGGCGCATGGGTGTACTGGCAGCGGCCGACACCCGATTGGAACAAGCCACCGTTCGCATCAAAATGCTTATCGCTGCGGTTGGTCCGCTGCTCTACCTCGGCCGCCACAAAGGCGCCGCCGGCCAGAACCTTATCGACCGCTTCCGTTTCATAAAACACAACGCCGGTAGCGATCCCGGTTGGTCCCTCGACATTGGTGATGATGCGCTTGTATGTCGTGTAGTCACCAGCAACCGGGGCTGCCGGGTTACCAGCACCAGTTTCCCCCGACGTGTGCGAGCCGCTGCCATTGCCACTCGCGCCCCCGCCCCCGCCGCACCCCGCCAGGGCCGCCGCGACCGCAATGAGGGTCATGCCAATCTTTAACATTATTTTCCCTTGTGAAAATTGCTATTTTAGCACGATCACAGCATCACATCTCGATACAAATTGCTGGCCCCAAGACATTTAAGAGAAACAGTTGGCTGGGAAGATGCCTCCATGTGCAGTGCGAGTGCACATTTTCATAAATTGTTTCTGAAGGGATTAATGATGAAAGCCTTGCATAAAGCATTTATTATCGGCGCAACCATTATTGGTTTTGGCTCGGCAGCGTTGCCCGCCTTAGCGGAAGAATCGCCGCACCATCAATATGCCGCCACCAAATTCGATCCTGCCAAAATGCAGGAGCATATGGATCAGCGTGCGAAACGCATGCATGATTTACTGAAAATCACGCCAGCCCAGGAAGGTGCATGGCAGGCTTATTTATCGGCACTGAAATCGAATATGCCGCAGCGCGGCCAATTCGACCGCGCCGCATTTAAACAAATGCCCGCGCCGGAACGTATGGAGAAAAGGATTGAAATGTCCCGCAACCATATTTCGCGCATGGAAGCCAACCTGGCCGCCACAAAAACCTTTTATGCCCAGCTGACGCCGGAACAGCAAAAACTGTTTGATGAGAAAGCTGGTCGTTTCGGTCATCACCGCCACCATCGCCACGGCCACATGAAGGCGCAGCAGCAATAGCGCCAGACCGCTTCAAGCAGCCGAGATGGGCCAGCCCATCTCGGCTTTTTTTCGCCCGCAAATTGCCAAATCAAGCCAGACCTTAGCATGATCTAGCCAGAACTGAGTTTGTTGCACCGCGCCAGCCCGCATTCCTGCGTCGCGCCCACGAAACACTGGCGGTGACGGTCCGCCGGGACGAATGCACTGCGGCGGGCGGGTGCGGACGACGGCGCCTGGCTTGGAGAGGGGAAACGGTGGGGATGGTGGGAGCGCTACGGTTGCCGAGGACGCAAAAAGAAAGGGCGCCGTCTGGCGCCCTTGGAGGTTTATTTCAGTTTTTCCAGCGACCGGAGGAATTTTTCGGCATTCTGGAATCCGATAACCCGCGAATCCGGAATTTCCTGGCCGGCTGCATTAAACATGATAATGCCCGGGGGACCAAATAAACCAAATCGCTGCAGCATGGCTTTATCCGCCTCGTCATTTGCGGTGACGTCCACCTGCAGCAAAATGGTATTTGCCAGTTTTTGCTGGACAGCAGGATTAACGAATGTCAGCTTTTCCATTTCCTTGCACGACACGCACCAATCGGCATAAAAATCGAGCATGACGGTTTTACCGCCGGTTTGCGCCAATACCGCATCCAGATCGGTCACTGTTTTAATGCGCTTGAATTCCAGGTGGCGATCGGCACGGCCCAGCAGTTTCTCGACCGGATGCAATGGATCAGCGCTGCCCGTCGCCAGGCCGGCGATTTGCAGCAAGCCGAATACCGCAAATACCGCAGCAATGACTTTTGGCATCCATTTACCGCTTTCATGGGTCAGCAGGAAAAATGCATAAGCAACACCCAGGATTGCCCAGCCAATCATCTGCACCTTACCCGGCAATACCGGCGACACCAGCCACCACGCCATCACCAGCATCAGGACGCCAAAGAAACGTTTCACCGCCTGCATCCAGATGCCCGCGCGCGGCAACAGCGCACCGGCCGACACGCCCACCAGCAGCAGCGGAATGCTCATGCCGACCGCCATCGAAAACAGGGCGCTGCCACCCACCACCACGTCGCGCGTCTGGCTGATATAGACCAGGGCGCCGGCCAGCGGCGCGGCCACGCAGGGGCCGACGATCAGGGCCGAAATCGCGCCCATGGCAAACACGCCGGCCAGTTTGCCGCCCGATTGGCGGTTGGAGGCGCTGGCCAGGCGCGATTGCAGCGCGGCTGGAACTTGCAATTCATATACGCCAAACATGGACAGGGACATGCCCGCCATGAGCAATGCCACCACGCCGAGGACCCAGGGATTTTGCAGTGCAGCAGAGAGGCCCTGACCAATCAGGCCAGCGGCGATACCGAGCGCGGTGTACACAATGGCCATGCCGAGCGAATAGCTGAGCGACAGCACGAAGCCACGCGAGCGGTTGCCGGCCGCGCCATCGCCAACGATGATCGAGGACAGGATCGGCACCATCGGCAGCACGCAGGGCGTAAAGGACAGGCCCAGGCCGAGCAGGATGAAGAGCGGCGCAATGACCAGGATGCTGCCACCCTTCAGGGCCGATTCGATGCGGCCCATTTCGCTCTCCGCGCCAGCAGGCGCCGCCCCGGCAGCCACCGGCGCCGCGCCGCTATCGGCGCCCGCCAGCGCAGGAACACCCGCCGGGTCCGCGTTCACGCCGGCAGCACCCGCGGGCGCCGGCATATCGACCTGCCCAGCCGCGCCGGGAATGCTTTGCGCGCCGCCCGCCGCGCCCTGCCCTGCGCCCAGGGCCAGCAAGCCGCCGGCCGGTGCACTGGCGGCGCCGCCGACCACCATCAGCCGTGCCGACGACTCCATTGGCGAATAGCACAGGCCTTTGTCGGAACACCCCTGGCTGGTCACTTTCAGCGTGAAGGGGCCGGGCGCTTCCACCGGGATCGTGACAACCACCTGACGGCGATAGGTCTCCACCTCCTTGGCAAAGGTCTCATCGTATTTCACCTTGCCGGCGGGGAGCTGCGGCGTCCCCAACGTGGCGCCTTCTGCCGCGAACTTGAAGCGTTCGCGGTACATATAGTAGCCATCTGCGATATCAAAGGTGACCGCCACCGCTTTGCCGTCCACCACCTTCGCGGAAAATTTGAACGCGACCAGCGGATCGAGGAACTCCTCGTCGGCCCGCGCGGCGCCGGCAAACAGGAAAGCAAAGAGCGAAAGCGCGGCCAGCAGCCACGCGCGGAAAGGAGACGCGATGCGGAACATAGGGAACTTTTTGGTGTAACTTGCAGACGGCCAAATAGTACACCGGGCGATGCTTTTCTACCGGGAATATGCGAGACTTTGGCGGTCAATTTCTTGGAGTCAATGATGTCAAATAAGATCCTGGCTTGCGTGCTGGCTGGCGCATGTGCCCTGCCTGTATTGGCCGCCGAGCGCGCGCCGCAGGCCATTAGCGAGAAGGGCCTGCTGGCCAGCATCAAAATCCTGGCATCGGACGAATTTGAAGGGCGCGCGCCCGGCTCGCCCGGTGAGGAAAAGACGGTAGCCTGGCTCACCGCCCAGTTCAAAGCACTCGGCCTGAAGCCCGGCAATCCGGACGGCAGCTGTGTGCAGAAAGTGCCTATGCGCAGCCAGACGCCGACCCCGCGCCTGAGCTGGAGCGTGGGCGGCAAAACCGCCACGCTCAACTTCCCGGACGACTTCGTCGCCTCCTCCACTGGCCCCGATACCACAGTGCGCATCAAGGATTCCGAAATCGTCTTCGTCGGCTACGGCGCCGTCGCGCCTGAGTACGGCTGGGACGACTTCAAGGGCGTGGACGTGCGCGGCAAGACCATCGTCATGCTGATCAACGACCCCGCCATTCCCGACCCGCGCGATCCGTCGCGCCTGGACCCGTCCATGTTCAAGGGCGCCGAGATGACTTACTACGGGCGCTGGACGTACAAGTATGAAATCGCCGCCAAAATGGGTGCGGCAGCGGCCCTGATCGTGCATGAAACCAAGCCCGCCGCTTACCCCTACGCGGTGGTGCGCCAGGGTGGCGTCGGCGAGCAGTTCTCGCTTGCGAACGGCGGCAAGGATGCTCCGGAAATCCCGGGCTGGATCCATGAGGACAAGGCACGCGAACTGTTTGCCGCCGCCGGCCTCGACTTTGCGCAACTGAAGCAGGCGGCGCTGCGGAAAGACTTCCAGCCGGTCAGCCTGAAAGGCGTGGCCAACTGGGAGATCGACAATGAGCGCCGCTTCCTCGATTCGCACAATGTGGTGGCGATGCTGCCTGGCGCCGATCCCAAGCTGAAGAACGAGTTCGTGATCTACTCGGCGCACTGGGACCACCTGGGCAAGCACGGCGACAAAATCTTCTACGGCGCGCTCGACAACGCGTCCGGCACCGCCGCCCTGCTGGAGCTGGCCAAGGCCTACAAGGCCCTGCCCAAGGCCCCCAAGCGCTCCATCCTGTTCATCGCCACCACGGCGGAAGAACGCGGCCTGCTCGGCGCCAAATACTACGCGCAGCAACCGCTGTATCCGATTGCGCGCACGCTGGCCAATATCAACATCGACGGCATCAATGCCTGGGGCCGCACCGCGCAGATCGAACACGTGACTTCCGGCCATTCATCGCTGGACGGACTGCTGGCCAAATACGCCGCCGCGCAAGGGCGCAAGGTCGTGCCGAACTCGCGCCCCGAGACCGGCACCTTCTACCGCGCCGACCAGCTCGAGTTCGCACGTGTCGGCGTGCCGGTGCTGTACACCAAGGCGCGCTCGAACTATGTGGGCAAGCCAGAATCGTACGCGCGCGAAGTGGTGGACCACTACACGGCGCACGACTACCACCAGCCGACCGATTCCGTGCGCGCCGATTGGGATTTCAGTGGCGGTGTGCAGGATATCCAGCTGCTGTTCCAGGTCGGCCTCGATGTCGCCAACGGCAAGCAGTGGCCGCAATGGAACGACAGCTCCGAGTTCTCCGCCCTGCGCCGCTGATCCAATGTCCACTTCGGGGTCAGGAAGAAAAGTGGACATTTCTCCAAGAAAATGTCCACTTTTCTTCCTGACCCCGAAGTGGACATGCGAAAAAAAAGCCGGGCAATGCCCGGCTTTTTAATGAACCTGACTGAGATTACTCAGCGGTTGGTGCCTCTTCAGCGGAGGTGACTTCTGGACGGTCCACCAGCTCGATGAAAGCCATTGGAGCGTTGTCGCCATGACGGAAACCCATTTTCAGGATACGCAGGTAGCCGCCGTTGCGGTTGGCGTAGCGTGGGCCGAGTTCAGCGAACAGCTTCAGAACCATCTCGCGGTCGCGCAGACGGGAGAAAGCCAGGCGCTTGTTGGCCAGGGTGTCGGTCTTGCCCAGGGTCAGGATCGGTTCCACAACGCGACGCAGTTCCTTTGCCTTTGGCAGGGTGGTCTTGATCGCTTCGTGACGCAGCAGCGAAACAGTCATGTTGCGCAGCATTGCCAGACGGTGGGACGAGGTACGGTTCAGTTTACGGAGGCCGTGACGGTGACGCATGGTACTTCCTTTCAATAATGTTTAAATCCGAGATCTTCGATCGCCTAAGCCAGGCAAAGGCGCGGTCCGGTTATCAAGTTAAAACGCCCGCGGCAAAACGCCGCGGGCGGTACAGCAAAAATTACTTCTCCAGACCAGCCGGCGGCCAGTTCTCGAGTTTCATGCCCAAGGTCAGGCCGCGCGATGCCAGCACTTCCTTGATTTCGTTCAGCGACTTGCGGCCCAGGTTCGGGGTCTTCAGCAGCTCGTTTTCGGTGCGCTGGATCAGGTCGCCGATGTAGTAGATGTTTTCTGCTTTCAGGCAGTTGGCCGAACGCACGGTCAGCTCCAGGTCGTCCACTGGACGCAGCAGGATCGGATCAACCATTGGAGCACGCGAAGGCGCTTCAGCGGTGGTCTCGGTGCCTTCCAGGGCAGCGAACACGTTCAGCTGGTCGACCAGCACGCGGGCCGATTGACGGATCGCTTCTTCCGGGGTGATCACGCCATTGGTTTCAATGTTGATGATCAGCTTGTCCAGGTCGGTACGCTGTTCCACACGCGCCGATTCGACGGCGTAGGAAACACGGCGCACTGGCGAGAACGATGCGTCCAGGATGATGCGGCCGATGGTCTTGTTGGCGTCTTCCGACAGGCGACGCACGTTGCCAGGCACATAGCCGCGGCCTTTTTCGACCTTGATCTGCATGTCCAGCTTGCCGCCAGCGGTCAGGTTGGCGATCACGTGTTCCGGGTTGATCAGCTCGACGTCGTGCGGCAGGTCGATGTCCGACGCCAGCACTGGGCCTTCGCCTTCCTTCTTCAGGGTCAGGGTCACGGAGTCACGGTTGTGCACCTTGAACACGACACCTTTCAGGTTCAGCAGCAGGTCGACCACGTCTTCCTGCACGCCGTCCAGCGAGGAGTACTCGTGAACGACACCGGCAATGGTGACTTCGGTCGGCGCAAAGCCGGTCATCGAAGACAGCAGCACGCGGCGCAGCGCGTTGCCCAGAGTGTGGCCGTAGCCGCGCTCGAATGGCTCCATCACGACTTTGGCGTGACCGTGGCCCAGGGCTTCAACATCGATAATACGTGGTTTCAACAAGCTATTTTGCATGTAAATGTCCTTTTCATTACCCTCGGCTCGTTACACCGATAAGGCTGATGGCATTAAATGGAAAAGGCGGGACCGAGTCCCGCCTTGGTACAGCACCCGCGATTAACGGGAATACAGTTCGACGATCAGCGATTCGTTGACGTCAGCAGCGATTTCGTTGCGCTCTGGCAGGGACTTGAAGGTACCTTCCATTTTCTTGGCGTCAACCGACACCCAAGCTGGCATGCCAACTTGTTCAGCCAGCGACAGCGCTTCGATGATACGGGTCTGCTTCTTCGACTTTTCGCGCACAGCGATCACGTCGCCGGTCTTCACGTTGTACGAAGGGATGTTCACCACGTTGCCGTTCACGGTGAAGGCTTTGTGGGACACCAGCTGACGCGCTTCAGCGCGGGTCGAGCCGAAGCCCATGCGGTAAGCAACGTTGTCCAGGCGGGATTCCAGCAGGGACAGCAGGGTTTCGCCGGTTGGGCCCTTGCGGCGCTCAGCTTCAGCGAAGTAGCGGCGGAACTGGCGTTCCAGCACGCCGTACATACGCTTGACCTTCTGCTTTTCGCGCAGCTGGTTGCCGTAGTCGGAGGTGCGGGCGCCGGATTTCACGCCGTGCTGGCCTGGCTTGACGTCCAGTTTGCACTTGGAATCCAGGGAGCGGCGGGCGCTCTTCAGGAACAGGTCGGTGCCTTCACGGCGGGACAGTTTTGCTTTTGGTCCGATATAACGTGCCACGGTAATTTCCTTTGAATGATAAATGACGCCCCAGCCGCATCGGAATGCGGTTAGGCGCTAGCCTGGCTCACTTTCAGCGCAGGCGGTGGCTCAACATTGCCAGCCCGGCCACAAAAGCGGCGCGAGAAGGCAAAAATAGCCGGACAGTATAACCGTTTCCGGTTCACTGTTCCAGCAATTTTGAATTCAGAAGACGGTGGCCGGCACACACCATGCCGGCCAATGTCGGACTGACTATTAGATACGACGACGCTTTGGAGGACGGCAGCCGTTGTGCGGCACTGGGGTCACGTCCTGGATCTCGGTGATCTTGATGCCCAGGTTGTTCAGTGCGCGAACAGCGGATTCGCGGCCAGGACCAGGGCCCTTGATGCGAACTTCCAGGTTCTTCACGCCGCATTCCTGTGCAACTTTACCAGCGGCTTCAGCAGCAACCTGCGCTGCGAACGGGGTCGATTTACGCGAACCCTTGAAGCCAGCACCACCGGAGGTCGCCCACGACAGAGCGTTGCCCTGGCGGTCGGTGATGGTGATGATGGTGTTGTTGAAGGAAGCGTGAACGTGTGCGATACCTTCGGCGACGTTCTTCTTGACTTTCTTGCGTACGCGAGCGGCTGCCGCGGAGCTTTGTTGCTTAGCCATAATAGTTCCCTAGATTATTTCTTCAGCGATTGAGCGGCTTTGCGCGGGCCCTTACGGGTACGTGCATTGGTGCGGGTGCGCTGACCGCGGACCGGCAGGCCCTTACGGTGACGCAGACCACGGTAGCAGCCCAGGTCCATCAGACGCTTGATGTTCATCGACAGTTCGCGGCGCAGGTCACCCTCTACCACGAATTTGCCGATTTCTTCACGCAGCTTCTCGAGTTCGCTGTCGTCCAGGTCCTTGACCTTCTTGTTGGTTGCAACGCCGGCTTGTGCGCAGATGAACTGCGAACGTGGACGGCCGATACCGTAGATCTCGGTCAGGCCGATAACGGTGTGCTTGTGATTTGGGATGTTAACCCCTGCAATACGTGCCATTCGTTATTCCCTCGATTAACCTTGACGCTGCTTGTGACGAGCTTCCACGCAGATTACGCGGACCACGCCCTTGCGCTTGATGATCTTGCAGTTGCGGCAGATGCGCTTAACTGAAGCGTTAACTTTCATGATTGCACTCTCTTATGTTCGAAATTGCTTAATTAATTACTTTGTCCGGAACACAATACGGGCCCGGCTCAGGTCGTACGGCGTCAATTCAACCGTGACCTTGTCGCCAGGGAGAATGCGGATGTAGTTCATGCGCATTTTACCCGAAATGTGGCCAAGTACCACGTGTCCGTTTTCCAGCTTTACTCTAAAAGTTGCATTGGGCAAGTTCTCCAGGATCTCGCCCTGCATCTGAATTACGTCGTCTTTTGCCATTTATCGTGTCGGAATCCCGCCCTTGAAGTTAGCTTTGCGCAGCAGCGATTCATATTGCTGCGACATCACATAGTTTTGTACTTGAGCCATGAAGTCCATGGTCACAACCACAATAATCAACAGCGAAGTACCGCCAAAATAGAACGACACCTTCCATTGCGCCTGCATGAATTCCGGCAGCAAGCACACGGCGGTGATGTACACGGCGCCCGCCAGGGTCAAACGCATCAGGATCTTGTCGATGTAACGGGCTGTCTGCTCACCGGGACGAATCCCTGGCACAAAGGCCCCGCTCTTCTTCAAGTTCTCTGCAGTCTCCTTGCTGTTGAACACCAGTGCGGTGTAGAAGAAGCAGAAGAATACGATTGCCACAGCGTACAGCAGTGCATGGATTGGCTCACCAGGAGCCATCGACGCAGCCAGATCTTTCAGGAAGCGGACCACCGGATTGGTAGTGTCCGCACCTTTCGAAAACCAGTCCACGATGGTAGCTGGGAACAAGATAATCGACGAAGCGAAGATCGGCGGAATGACGCCTGCCATGTTGAGCTTGAGCGGCAGGTGGCTGGTCTGCCCACCGTAGATCTTGTTACCGACCTGACGTTTGGCGTAGTTGACCAGGATCTTGCGCTGACCACGTTCCACGAACACCACAGCGTAGGTGACAGCCGCCACCAGAGCCACGATGAGCAGGGCCGACAGTGCATTGATCTGGTTGCTCGACACCTGGGAGAACAAGCCACCCAGAGCGCTCGGCAGACCAGCTGCAATACCGGCGAAGATGATGATCGAGATGCCGTTACCAAGACCACGCTCGGTAATCTGCTCGCCCAACCACATCACGAACATGGTGCCGGTCAGCAGCGTCACCACGGTGACGAAGCGGAAGCCCATGCCAGGGTCGATCACCAGGCCAGGCTGGGATTCCAGCGCGACCGCGATGCCGAACGCCTGGAACAGTGCCAGACCGACAGTTGCATAACGGGTGTATTGGGTAATCTTGCGACGACCCGCCTCACCTTCTTTCTTCAGCGCCTCCATCGTCGGGGACACGATCGACACCAGCTGCATGATGATCGAGGCCGAGATGTATGGAGTAATGCCCAGGGCAAAGATGGTGAAACGCGACAGCGCGCCACCCGAGAACATGTTGAACATGCCCAGGATGCCGTTCTGCTGCGATTCAAACAACCGTGCCAGCTCTACCGGGTTAACACCCGGAACAGGGATGTGTGCACCGATACGGTACACCACCAGAGCGCCCAGCAAAAACCACAGCCGGTTCCACGGGAAGCCGGCGGCGGCGGATTTAGCAAGCTGTTGGTTCGTTGCCAATTTTCGCTCCGATTAAGCTAGCTAGCTCAGGCTACCGAGCCGCCAGCTGCTTCGATGGCTGCTTTCGCGCCAGCGGTCACCTTCAGGCCTTTTACGGTCACTGCTTTGGTGATTTCGCCGGAAGCGATCACACGTACGTCGCGTGCCAGAACATTCAGCACGCCGGCCTGTTTCAGCACCAGGATGTCGACTTCGCCGACAGCCAGGGCGTTCAGGTCGGACAGACGCACTTCAGCCTTGAAAGTAGCATTCAGCGATTTGAAGCCACGCTTAGGCAGACGACGCTGCAGAGGCATTTGACCGCCTTCGAAGCCGACTTTGTGGAAGCCGCCCGAACGCGATTTCTGACCCTTGTGGCCACGGCCTGCGGTTTTACCCAGGCCAGAGCCGATACCGCGGCCAACGCGGCGCTTAGCGTGCTTCGCGCCTTCTGCTGGTTGAATGGTATTCAGTTGCATTGTTTTCTCCAGATCCTAAGCGTTACTTAGGAAACGACTTTAACGAGGTAGGCGACCTTGTTGATCATGCCGCGCACAGCAGGGGTGTCCTGCAGTTCGCTGACAGAGTTCACACGACGCAGGCCCAGGCCACGCACGGTGGCGCGGTGGTCTTGACGGGTGCCGATCAGGCCCTTCACCAGTTTGACTTTGATAGTGCTCATTGAAGGCTCCTATTAACCCAGGATCTCTTCAACCGACTTACCGCGCTTGGCGGCGATGTCAGCTGGAGTGCTCATTTTTGCCAGACCGTCCAGGGTGGCGCGCACCAGGTTGTATGGGTTGTTCGAACCGGTGGACTTTGCCACCACGTCGGTCACGCCCATCACCTCGAAGATTGCGCGCATTGCGCCACCTGCGATCACGCCGGTACCTGGCTTAGCTGGCGACATCATCACTTTCGACGCGCCGTGGCGGCCGGTGACGGTGTGCTGCAGGGTGCCGTTCTTCAGAGGTACCTTGATCAGGTTGCGGCGGGCTTCTTCCATTGCCTTCTGCACACCGACCGGAACTTCTTTCGACTTGCCCTTGCCCATGCCGATGCGGCCATCGCCGTCACCAACCACGGTCAGCGCTGCGAAGCCCATGATGCGACCACCCTTGACCACTTTGGTCACGCGGTTGATCGCGATCATTTTTTCGCGCATGCCATCATCCGGCTTATCGGATGCCATCTTTGCTTGCATTTTTGCCATGTTCGTTATCCTTAGAACTTCAGACCGGCTTCACGCGCGGCTTCAGCCAGCGCCTTGACACGGCCGTGGTAACGGAAACCGGAGCGGTCGAAGGCAACTTCGGTAATGCCCGCTTTCAGTGCTTTTTCTGCGACACGCTTGCCAACCAGAGCGGCGGCGGCAGTGTTGCCACCCAGACCGGTCTTGCCAGCCAGTTCGGCGCGCACTTCCGCTTCCACGGTCGAGGCCGAAACCAGTACTTTGGCATCCGGGCTGATCAGGTTCGCGTAAATGTGCTGGTTGGTACGGTGCACCGACAGGCGGTTCACTTTCAGCTGCGCGATCTTGATGCGAGTTTGACGTCCGCGGCGCAGACGAGATTCTTTTTTGTCCATCGTCAGCCCCTAATTACTTCTTCTTGGTTTCTTTGAGCTTAACCACTTCGTCCACATAGCGGACACCCTTGCCCTTGTAAGGCTCAGGGGAGCGGTAAGCACGCACTTCGGCAGCCACCTGGCCAACCTTTTGGCGGTCAACGCCAGAGATGATGATCTCGGTTGGGGTCGGGGTGGCGCACTTCACGCCAGCTGGCATGTCGTGCACGACAGGGTGCGAGAAACCCAGGGACAGGTTCAGCTTGTCGCCTTGGGCCTGGGCTTTGTAACCCACGCCAACCAGGGACAGCTTCTTCTCGAAGCCCTTGGTTACGCCCACTACCATGTTGTTGACCAGGGCACGCAGGGTGCCGGACATGGCGTTGGATTCACGGCTGTCGTTCACCACGTCGAAGGACAGGGTGCCGGCATTGTTTTCTACTTTAACCAGGCCGTTCAGGCTCTGGGTCAGGGTGCCCAGTGGGCCCTTGACGGTGATCGCTTGTGCGGAGATGGCAACTTCGGCGCCAGCAGGCACAACGATCGGCATTTTAGCTACACGAGACATTGTGTTACTCCTTAAGCCACGAAGCAGATGACTTCGCCACCGACGCCGGTAGCGCGCGCTTTGCGATCGGTCATGACGCCTTTCGGGGTCGACACGATGGCCACGCCCAGGCCGTTCATCACGGTTGGGATCTCATCTTTGCCTTTGTAGATACGCAGGCCTGGACGCGAAACACGTTCCAGACGCTCGATCACAGGACGGCCTACATAATATTTCAAACCGATTTTCAGTTCCGACTTGCCCTCGTTGGTGGACACGGCGAAATCTTCAATGTAACCCTCGTCCTTCAGGACGTTGGCAATCGCAACTTTCACCTTCGACGATGGCATAGCCACGGAGGTCTTCTGCACGGTTTGTGCGTTGCGGATGCGGGTCAGCATATCGGCGATAGGATCGCTCATACTCATTGCTTATTCTCCTATTACCAGCTGGCTTTGGTCATACCCGGGATCTCGCCACGCATAGCGAATTCACGGAGCTTGATACGGCCCAGGCCGAATTTACGGAAGGTGCCACGTGGGCGACCGGTTACCTGGCAGCGGTTGCGCTGGCGGGTCGGTGCGGAGTTACGTGGCAGGGCCTGCAGTTTCAGGCGCGCTTCGTAACGCTCTTCTTCCGACTTGGTCTGGTCATCAATGATGGCCTTCAGAGCGGCGCGCTTGGCGGCGAATTTCGCTACCAGGTCAGCACGCTTCTGTTCACGGTTAATCAGTGCGAGTTTTGCCATGATCGTTTAGTTCCTGAACGGGAATTTAAAGGCGGCGAGCAGCGCTTTGGCTTCTTCGTCGGTCTTCGCGGTGGTGGTGATCGAGATGTTCATACCACGCAGTGCGTCGATCTTGTCGTACTCGATTTCCGGGAAGATGATCTGTTCTTTCACGCCGATGTTGTAGTTGCCACGGCCATCGAAAGATTTACCATTCACACCACGGAAGTCACGCACGCGCGGCAGGGCCACGGTGATCAGACGGTCCAGGAATTCGTACATGCGGGCGCCGCGCAGGGTCACCATGGTACCGATCGGGTAGCCTTCGCGGATCTTGAAACCTGCGATTGCCTTACGGGCCTTGGTCACGACTGGCTTCTGGCCGGCGATCTTGGTCAGGTCGCCAACAGCGTGCTCGATGATTTTCTTGTCAGCCACGGCTTCCGAGAGACCCATGTTCAGGGTGATCTTGGTCAGGCGAGGCACTTCCATCACCGACTTGTAACCAAACTTGGTGGTCAGCTCAGCGGCGATCTTGTCTTTGTACAGTTGTTGCAGACGGGCCATTTCTGATTACCCTTTCACTACTTCGCCGTTCGACTTGAAGACGCGGACTTTTTTGCCGTCCACTTCTTTAAAGCCTACGCGATCTGCCTTACCGGTCGCAGCGTTGAACAGGGCAACGTTGGACACGTGAATCGGCATGGTCTTGTCAACGATGCCACCTTGAACACCAGTCATTGGGTTTGGCTTAACGGCTTTCTTAGCAACGTTAACGCCTTCAACCACGACGTGCTCAGCGTCTACACGCTGGGTCACTACGCCGCGCTTGCCCTTGTCCTTACCAGTCAGGACGATGACTTCGTCGTTTTTGCGAATCTTATCCATTGTCTGACTCCTTACAGGACTTCCGGTGCCAGGGACACGATCTTCATGAACTTCTCAGTACGCAGTTCGCGCGTTACTGGGCCAAAGATACGGGTACCGATTGGTTCCAGTTTGTTGTTCAGCAGGACGGCGGCATTGCCATCGAACTTGACCAGGGAACCATCCTGGCGGCGAACACCCTTAGCGGTGCGCACAACCACGGCGTTATAAATTTCACCTTTTTTGACACGACCACGTGGCTGGGCCACCTTAACGGTGACTTTGATCACGTCGCCAATGCCAGCATAACGGCGCTTGGAACCGCCCAACACCTTGATGCACATTACTTCTTTCGCACCGGTGTTGTCGGCTACTTCGAGCCGGCTCTCAGTTTGAATCATAGTTGTCTCTTTCCCAACTTAAGCCGAATGCCCCACACGGAGCTCGGTCAGTCTTGGTCCCGCCAGTACGCACAATGCGCACTGATTGGGTGCTTGATCTTCATACAAGTACTGACCGCGACCGCGCCCGAGGGGACGACTAGCGGCGATACATGAACGAAGCCCGCAAGTATTACATAAAACCTGCGGGCCTGCAAGAACTAATTAAATTGTGGCCGGGAGCTGACGCCCCCGGCTGCAACTTACTTAGACGATTTGTGCAGCTTGCACTACTCGGGTCACCGTCCACGCCTTGGTCTTGGAGATCGGACGACCTTCCTGGATTTCCACCGTGTCACCGGCTTTCACCTGGTTGGTCTCGTCGTGCGCGTGGTACTTGGCGCTACGGACGATGATCTTGCCATACAGAGGGTGCTTCACGTGACGCTCGATCAGAACGGTAACGGTCTTGTCCATCTTGTCGGACACAACTTTACCGATCAGAGTGCGCTTCAGCTTAACTTGCTCGGTCATTTTGCTTCCTTCGAGTTCATTACCGTTTTAACGCGGGCGATGTCGCGGCGGACCTTCTTCAGCTGCGAGGTGTTGCCCAGCTGCTGGGTAGCAGCTTGCATACGCAGACCGAACTGTGCCTTCAGCAGGTCGTTCAGTTCTTTCTGCAGGGCAGCCTGGTCTTTGCCACGGAGTTCAGATGCTTTCATATTTCACTCCAATTATTGGCCAACCTGGCGCACCACGAAGGTGGTTGCCAGAGGCAGTTTAGCAGCGGCCAGACGGAACGCTTCGCGTGCCAGTTCTTCAGCAACGCCGTCCATTTCGTACAGGACTTTGCCTGGACGAATTTCGGCAACGTAGTACTCCGGATTACCTTTACCGTTACCCATACGGACTTCGGCAGGCTTGTTGGAGATTGGCTTGTCTGGGAACACACGGATCCAGATACGGCCACCACGCTTGATGTGACGGGTCATCGCACGACGTGCGGACTCGATCTGGCGCGCGGTGATACGGCCGCGTGCCACGGCCTTCAGGCCGAACTCGCCGAACGACACCGAAGTGCCGGTGGTGTGCGAAATGCCGGTGTTACGGCCTTTCTGCTCTTTACGATATTTCCTGCGGCTAGGTTGCAGCATGCTTATTCTCCTGCTTTGTCAGCTGCAGCCGGCTTGGCAGCGCGGCGACCGGCTGGGGCTTTGGCGCCTGGAGCTGGACGGCGGCCAGCTGGCTTACCGTCGTCGCGGCGCGGGCCACGTGGCTTCTTCTCTTCCGCTGGGGTGTCGATGACTGGTGCTTCGCCGGTGGCGGAGCGGTCACCCTTGTACACCCACACCTTGACACCGATGATGCCGTAGGTGGTCGAGGCTTCGGAAGTACCGTAATCGATGTCGGCCTTCAGGGTATGCAGAGGCACGCGGCCTTCGCGATACCATTCGGTACGAGCGATCTCGATGCCGTTCAGACGGCCGGAGGACATGATCTTGATGCCCTGGGCGCCCAGGCGCATTGCGTTCTGCATGGCGCGCTTCATGGCGCGGCGGAACATAATACGCTTTTCCAGCTGCTGGGAGATCGAGTCAGCGATCAGCTGCGCGTCGATTTCCGGCTTACGGATTTCTTCGATGTTCACGTGCACTGGCACGCCCATGATCTTGGTCAGGGCGGACTTCAGGACTTCGATGTCCTCGCCCTTCTTGCCGATCACGACGCCAGGACGCGAGCTGTACACGGTGAAGCGTGCGTTCTTGGCAGGACGCTCGATGACGATGCGGCCTACGGAAGCGTTTTTCAGCTTCTTCTTCAGGAAAGCACGTGCCTTCAGGTCTTCGTTCAGCATGGAAGCGAAGTTACCGTTGGTTGCGTACCAGCGAGATGCCCAGTTACGGGTGACCGCCAGACGGAAACCGGTTGGATGAATTTTCTGACCCATCGCAGCTCCTTAGTTACCGACAGTCACGTAAATGTGACAGGATTGTTTCGAGATACGGTCGCCACGACCTTTAGCGCGTGCAGTGAAGCGCTTCAGGATTGGGCCCTTTTCGACGTAAATGGTCTTTACGAACAGTTCGTCGATGTCGGCACCGTCGTTGTGCTCGGCGTTCGCAATAGCGGACTCCAGAACCTTCTTGACGATGAACGCGCCTTTCTTAGGGCTGAACGTCAGGATGTTCAGCGCAGCGTCAACCTTCTTACCGCGGATCAGGTCAGCGATCAGGCGACCTTTTTGATCCGACAGGCGCACGCCTTTGAGGATAGCTTTAGTTTCCATTATTTCTTAGCCTTTTTGTCAGCAGCGTGGCCCTTGAAGGTACGGGTCAGCGCGAATTCGCCGAGCTTGTGACCAACCATGTTCTCGGAAACGTACACAGGCACGTGCACCTTGCCGTTGTGCACGGCAATGGTCAGACCGATGAAGTCAGGCATGATCGTCGAACGACGGGACCAGGTTTTGATTGGCTTTTTGTCTTTCGACGCTTGCGCGGCTTCGACTTTCTTCACCAGGTGGGCGTCGCAGAACGGCCCTTTTTTCAATGAACGAGTCATGGTTTATCCTTATTTCTTGCCGCGGCGAGAGACGATCATCGAAGAAGTACGCTTGTTGGAGCGAGTCTTCTTACCCTTGGTCTGCTGGCCCCATGGCGATACTGGGTGACGACCAGCTGCGGTACGGCCTTCACCACCACCGTGCGGGTGGTCGATCGGGTTCATCACCACACCGCGGACGGTTGGGCGAACACCGCGCCAGCGCATCGCACCAGCTTTACCGATCTTACGCAGGCTGTGCTCAGCATTGCCGACTTCGCCGATGGTGGCGCGGCACTCGATGTGCACGCGGCGCACTTCGCCGGAGCGCAGGCGAACCTGGGCGTAGGTACCTTCGCGGGCCATCAGGACCACAACGGCGCCAGCGGTACGGGCCATCTGGGCACCTTTACCTGGCAGCATTTCCACGCAGTGGATGTTGGTGCCGACTGGGATGTTGCGGATTGGCAGGCAGTTACCGGCCTTGATCGGCGCTTCCGAACCGTTCAGCAGGGTGTCGCCGACAGCAACGCCTTTCGGGGCGATGATGTACTTGCGCTCGCCGTCGGCGTAGCACAGCAGGGCGATGTGTGCGGTACGGTTTGGATCGTATTCGATACGTTCCACTTTCGCAGGGATGCCATCCTTGGTGCGCTTGAAGTCCACCACGCGGTAGTGGTGCTTGTGGCCACCGCCGATGTGGCGGGTGGTGATGTGACCGTTGTTGTTACGGCCAGCAGTCTTCGACTTCTTCTCAACCAGGGCGGCGAACGGACGGCCTTTGAACAGGTCGCTGTTCACAACCTTCACCATGCCGCGACGGCCTGGGGAGGTTGGCTTCATCTTAACGAGTGCCATTATTTAGCCTCCTCGGTGAAATTGATTTCCTGGCCTGGCTTCAGGCACACGAAAGCACGCTTGGTGTGGTTGCGGCGACCGATGAAACGGCCGGAACGCTTGACCTTACCTTCGCGGTTCACGGTCTGCACCGATTCCACTTCAACCTTGAACAGCAGTTCAACGGCGGCCTTGATTTCTGGCTTGGTCGCATCCTTGGTAACCAGGAACACGATCTGCTCGTTCTTTTCCGCGACCATGGTGGCCTTTTCGGAAATGACCGGCGCCAGCAGCACCTTCATCAGGCGCTCTTCGCTGTGTTTGATAACTGCGCTCATGCCAGCATCTCCTCAATCTGTGCCAGGGCTGCCTTGGTCACCAGAACCTTCTTGTAGAAGACCAGGGACATTGGGTCAGCGTGACGTGGCTCGACAACCAGCACGTTCGGCAGGTTGCGGGAAGCCAGTTCCAGGTTTTCCTGGATGGTGTCGGTAACGATCAGGACCGAGTCCAGGCCCATGCCGGTCAGCTTTTGCGACAGCAGCTTGGTCTTAGGAGCTTCGATCGACAGGTCTTCGATCACGACCAGGCGCTCTTCGCGAGCCAGCTGGGACAGGATCGAGCAGATACCTGCGCGATACATCTTCTTGTTAACCTTGTGCGAGAAGTTCTCGTCAGGGGTGTTCGGGAAGATGCGACCACCACCGCGCCACAGCGGGGAGGAGGACATACCAGCACGAGCACGGCCGGTGCCTTTTTGGCGCCATGGCTTCTTGGTCGTGTGGTGGACTTCTTCACGGTCTTTTTGCTTGCGGTTGCCCGAGCGTGCGTTAGCAGCGTAAGCAACGACGACTTGGTGGATCAGCGCTTCGTTGTAGTCACGGCCGAAGACGGTGTCAGCGGCGGCTACGTTCGACGCAACTTGACCTTGCGCGTTCAAGAGCTTCAGTTCCATCGATTAAGCTCCCTTCTTTGCTTTGACTTTAACAGCTGGCGATACAACAACCTGGCCGTTTTTCGCGCCTGGTACTGCACCTTTAACCAGCAGCAGCTGGCGGTCAGCGTCGATACGAGCGATTTCCAGGTTCTGGGTGGTGACGGTAACGTCGCCCATGTGACCGGTCATGCGCTTGCCTGGGAAGACTCGGCCTGGATCCTGCGCCATACCGATGGAACCTGGTACGTTGTGCGAACGGGAGTTACCGTGGGTAGCACGGCCAGACGAGAAGTTGTAACGCTTGATGGTACCGGCGTAGCCCTTACCAATCGAAACGCCTTGTACGTCGATCTTTTGACCGACTTCGAACAGGGAAGCGGCGATAACTTCGCCAGCTTTCAGTTCTGCGGCTTTAGCAGCATCAACGCGGAATTCCTTCAGGAAGGAACCAGCTTCAACACCAGCTTTAGCGAAGTGACCGGCAGCAGCTTTAGTCACGCGGGATGCGCGACGCTGACCGAAGACAACCTGAACAGCGGAATAACCATCCACTTCAGGAGTTTTGATTTGCGCAACACGGTTGTTCGACACGTCCAACACGGTGACTGGGATCGAATCCCCGTCATCGGTGAAGATGCGCATCATGCCAACCTTGCGACCGAGGAGGCCAAGGCTCATTTTTTCTCCATTCCCACCTACGATTGGGCGGGGCTTTGTTTAACTACAAAAAAAGATACGGGCCATAAAAAAGACGAACCCATACCGAAGCCGGCTAGTGTACCGACATTTGCCTCTTGACGCAACAGGTTTGTACGAGGTATGTCATATGTTTACGCGGCGCTACGGGGCGCGGTAGGTCAGGGTCGGCTGGCGGCTGCGCAAATCGAGGTGCCACAGGGCCTGCACGGCCCCTTCTTGCATGTAATACAACACCACATCGTCGCCCAGGCCGAGTACCTGCAGGCCCGGCGGGCGGCCATTGCCGGCGTCGTACAGGCGCTGCAGGCCGGGCAGGCGCTTGGCCAGCGCCAGCTGCAGCAGCACCTCTCCCTCGCCGCTGAAGACCAGCAGGGAGCCGTCGTCGGTCCAGCCCAGGTAGCGGTCGGCGCGCGCGTCGTAGCTCAAGGTACGCAGGTCGATATTGGAAAGCGAGCGCACATCGTGCCAGGCCTGGCGCGCCACGCTGAAGCGGTACATGAATCCCTCGCCGCCCAGGGTCACCAGGCTGACCAGGCGGCGCTTGCTGTCGTAGGCCAAGGCCGTGGGCCAGGAGATATCGGGGAAGTTGGCCGGCAGCGCGGCCACTGCGGCCATCCCGGCGGCGCCGCCCTGCCCGTCCGCCTGGCCGGCCTGCAGGTGGCCGTTGGCAATGCGATAACGGCGCTGGCCGTCGCTGGTTTCCGGCGCGGCATAGAACTGCAAGCCCTCCTCCACCGGCCCGGCCAGGGTCCAACGCACGCTCTTGCCGCCGGCGGCCGGCAGCTGGAAGGACAGTTGGCGCGGCGCCGGCTGCACAGCCGGCCCGGCCAGGCTCAGGCCCGGCGCCGGGGCATCGGGCGCGCTGATGCGCACCTCGGCCGGCAGGCTGTAGCTGCCGCGGTAGGCGTCGAAGCGGTCGCGCCCAAAGCTGGCGCGCATTTGCCGCAAGATGTCGACGAATTTGATGTTGTCGCTGCTGTACGCATAGGGCAGCTTCATGCGGTAGCCGGGCGCGGCGCCGCGCCCGGCCACCGTGCTGGGCTTGTAGCCGCCCACGATGACGCCGGCCAGCGTGGTGCCGGGGCGCACGTCCAGCTGCCAGGCGATCTTTTCATAGCTGCTCAATACCAGCAGGACACGCACGCCGGGACGGTCGAGCACCACGCGCACGCCGCCATGCGCCGGCTCGTAGCCGGAAACCAGCACCAGTTCGGCCCCTTGCGCCAGCGCCGCCGGCGGCGCGGCTTCAGTCAGCGGGGTCGCATCGACGGGGACGGCGTTGGCGGCGCGCACTGGCGGACCGAATTGCACGGCGGGTACGCCTGCCCGCACGTCGGACTGGCCATATGCCGCCGGCGCTACTGCCGCCGCCATCGCCGCTGCCGCCGCCAGCGTGCGCGCCAGCCCGGGCCAGGGCCGCGCGCCCCATAGTTCAAAGCCCATTATTGCCTCTGCGAAATTATCAAAATGCAATGTTAGCACTGCGGCCAGCGCCGAGGGGTACACTCGCTTATCCCCATTCCCGGAGACGCCATGCTGTTCCGACTGGGCGCCGATGCCGTACTGCTGCTGCACGCCGCCTTCATCCTGTTCGTGCTGGGCGGCGCCCTGCTGGTGCTGCGCTGGCCGCGTCTGGTGTGGCTGCACCTGCCAGCAGCCGCCTGGGGCGTTGGCATCGAACTGGCGGGCGCCGTCTGCCCCCTCACTTACCTGGAGCTGGCCTTGCGCGAGCGCGCCGGACAGCAAGGCTACGCCGGCGGTTTTGTGGAACACTACCTGCTGCCGCTGGTCTACCCCGCCGGCCTGACGCCCGCCGTGCAGTACGTGCTGGCAGGCGTGGTGCTGGGCGTGAACCTGCTGCTGTATGGCTGGCTGCTGCGCCGGCGCCGCGCCCGGCCTGCTACGCCGCGCGGCTAAGCGCCAGCCGCCCGGCCACCGCCACCTGCTCCGGCAGGCGGGCGTAGGCGCGGAAGATATCGATTTCGCTCCGGCCGAGGCGCGCCTCCAGCACGCGCAGCAGGTCCAGGTAAGGCGCGCTGCCCACCAGGGTGGCGCACGGCAGCGCCAGGCGATACACCGGCGCGCCGCCCTGCCCCGCCACCATCACGTCGCGGTAGGCGCCGACCACCACGCCCGCCAGCCGCGTGCCGGGATGGACGTCGATCTGCCAGTGCACCGCCTCGTAGCTGGCCAGCACCAGCACGATGCTGGCGCCGCAGCGGTCGAGCACCACGCGCACCGGACCGGCCGCGCGCGCGGCCACATAGCCGGACACCACCACCAGCTCGGCGTCCCGCGCCAGCGCCGGCGACAGCAGGCCGCCGGGGATCATGCCGCCTCCGCCGGCAGGTCGCCCAGGCGGTACCAGTCCACCTTGCGCGTCGCCACCATGATGGCCGACAGCACCGCGAACAGCAGGATGGCGCCCATGACCAGCGCATTGCTCTCCGAATTGAGCAGGCCAAACAGCACGCCATACAAACCGCCCAGGGCCACGGCAAAGCCCGCGCCGCGCTTCCAGTCGCGCAGCACGTGCGCCAGGTAGTAGCCGATCAGCGCGATGCAGGCCGCGCTGGCGGCAAGGTAGGCGTACAGGAAGTTGATATGCTCGGACAAGCTGACCAGCAGCAGGAAGAACAGGGCCAGCGCCATTCCCACCAGGGCGTACTGCACCGGGTGGATAGGCAGCCGCTTCAGCACCTCGAACAGGAAGAAGGCGGCAAAGGTCAGCGCCACGAACAGCAAGCCGTACTTGGTGGCGCGGTCGGCCATCGAGTACACGTTCACCGGCTCGATAAAGGTGGTGCGGACGACATCCAGCTGCAGCGCCTGCGCCGCATCGGCGCCGCCGCGCAGCGCCTTGGCCTCGCGCTCGCGCAGCTGCTGCTGGGCGTTGGTGGCCAGCGCCGAAATGCGCCAGCTGGCCTGGAAGCCGGCATCCGTGACGCTGCGCTGCTCGGGCAGGTACTGGCCGCCGAACTGCGGATGCGGCCACGCCGACGTCATGCTGAAGTGGTTGTTCTTGGCCAGCGGCACAAAAGCCTGGCTGCCCAATCCCCCCAGGTTCAGGTTGAAGCTGAAGGCGATCACACCGGGCGCCAGGTCGGCCAGCGGCAGGCGCGCATGCAAGCCTTTCGGCGCCGACGCCAGGCGCGCGCCCTGCTCGAACTCGATGCGTCGCTTGCCCCACGCCAGCTGCGGGAAATCGCGCACGCCGCGCGTGTCTTCCACCGCCAGCGCAATGTACGGCTCGCGCGGCGTGATCTCGGAGCGCTCCACGGTATGCGGCAGGTCGCCCAGCGCCGGCACCACGAAATCGCCGCTGAACTTATGTCCGCCGTTGTAGACCAGGATCTGGTGGATGCCGCGGTAGCGGCGTTCGGTCGCCATGCTGGAGACCACGTCGAGCTGCTGCGGGAAGACCAGGTGCTGCGACAGCTTGCGGTAGCGCTTGGCCGCGCCATCCTCCTGCACCGTGTATTCCTCCTCATACGGCATCACCAGCACCGGCCCGTACACCAGCTGGGTGCCGACCGAATCGGCGGCGATGCTGGCGGCGGCTTCATCGCGGAACTGCATGCGTTCCTGCACGGTGGATTGGATCATGGCCAGCGGCACGCCGAGCAAGAGCATCAGCACGGCGACGGTGAAGGCTTTGATCAGGAGTCTTTTCTGCATTGTTGGCGCTTCCTGTTGTAGTTAAGGTTGCGCCAGTCTAGGCAAGGTTTATGTGCTGCCGATGCGTTCTGTGTGAAGCGGCAGTAGCAGCGCGGCGCGGCAGCCGCCGCCTGGCGCGTTGACGACCTGCGCGCTGCCGCCATGCAGGGCGGCCACTTCGCGCACGAACGGCAGGCCCAGGCCGGTGCTCTTGGCGCCGTCCGGACGCGGCAAGGAATAGAAGCGCTCAAACAGGCGCCCCTCCGCATACTGCGGGATGCCGGGACCGGCATCGGTGACGCTCACTTCCAGCTGCGCGCCCTGGATGCGCGCCGCCAGGCGCAGCGTGCTGCCGCGCGGCGCAAAGCCGATTGCATTGTCGAGCAGGTTGCCCAGGGCCTGGCGCAGCAGCAGCGCATCGCCGCGCACCTGCGGCGTGTCGTCGACTTCAATGTCCAGCTGCAGCGCACGCGCTTCCAGGCGGGCGCGGAAGTCGCCCGCCACGTCCTGCAGCAGGCTGCGCATATCGACCGGCTCGGCTTCGTCGATGCGCTGCTGCTTCTCCACCCGCACCAGGGCCAGCAGCTTGTCGATCAGGTCGCGCTGGCGCGCGTTCTGCGCCTGGATGGTGGCCAGGAATGCGCGCCGCTGCTCGGGCGGCATATCCTCTTCCAGCAATTCGGCCGTGGCCTGGATGGCGGCGATCGGGCTTTTCAGCTCGTGCGTCAGGGTATGCATCAGGGTCTCGACATAGTCCTTGCCTTCCAGCTTGGCGCGCATGGCTTCCAGCGCGTGGCCGAGGGTGCTGATTTCGCTGCTGCCCAGCTTCGGCATGACGGCCTTGCGGCCAGCCTGCACCTCGGCCACGAACACCATCAGCTTGCGCAATGTGCCCATGATGCGCCAGGTCATGGCCACGCCGATCAGCAGCGACAGGCCAAGCAGCAGCGCCGCCCACTCCATCACCTTGCGCTGGCTGCGCTCGATGAAGGCCTTGACGCCCGAGATGGGCTTGGCCACGGTGAGCGCACCGATAATGCGCTCGCCATCGCGCACCGGCGCCGCCACGTACATGACCGTGCTCGATTCGACGTTGGGGACCTCGCGCGTCATGCGCGCGCCGTATTTGCCGCGCAGCGTCAGGTAGACGTCGTTCCAGCGCGAGTAGTCCTGGCCAACCGCCTTGCCGGCACTGTCGAAGCGCACGATGCCGCGCGCGTCGGTGATGTAGATACGGTAGCCGACGCTCTGCTTGGCGACGCCGCCGATCGCGGCATCCAGCGGGCGCTGGGTCGCCGCCTGCAGGCGCGCCAGCATGCCGTCGTCGTAACGGCTATCGCGCACATCGGCGGCCACCACGCCGGCCAGCAGCAGCGCGGTATCGGCCGCCATGTCCTCCATAGTGAAGCGCACGCCGGGGCGCACCTGCTCGACGAAGACGTTCATCAGCAGCCAGGCCGCTACGCCCACGATCAGGAAGTAGCCGAGCAGGATGCGCAGGCCGATTTTCATGCGCTGGGCTGCAGGCTGTAACCCATGCCGCGATGGGTCTGGATCGGGTCGGCGTTTTCGTCGATGGCGCGCAGCTTGGCGCGCAGGGATTTGATGTGGGCGTCCACCGTGCGGTCCAGCGTATCGGGCGCGTCGGTCCAGACGCGGTCCATCAGCTGAGCGCGCGACATCACGTGGCCAGGGTGCTCGACCAGGGTTTTCAGCAGCAGGTATTCATAGCGCGTCAGGTCCAGCGTTTGGCCGGCGAACAGGATGCGCGCCTCCAGTGCACGCAGCTCGAAGCGCGGCACGGCCGACTGGCCTGGCGCCGCGCTTGCCGCGCCCTGACCCGGCCCGAGCCGACGCAGGATCACGCGCACGCGCGCCACCAGCTCGCGCGGCGAGAACGGCTTGGTCACATAGTCGTCAGCGCCGATTTCAAGGCCGACGATACGGTCCACCTCATCGCTGCGCGCAGTCAGGAAGATCACCGGCACCTCGGAGAACTGGCGCAGGCGGCGGCACACGTCAAGGCCGCTGATATCGGGCAGGCCGACGTCCAGGATCACCAGCAGCGGCGCCTGTTCGCGCACCGCAACGAGCGCCTGCTCGCCCAGCGTCACATGCAGCGGCTCGAAGCCCTCCTTGCGCAAGGCAAAGGCGATGCTGTCCGCAATCGCCGCCTCGTCTTCCACGATAAGAATTGTTTTTTCAGCCATGCGCGCGAGTATAGCGCCTGCCGCACGGCGACGGCACCCTATCGGCCCGGCTCCTCGCCATCCGCCGCTTTGGTTGCTGCCTCGGCGGCCTTCTGCTGGCTGGCTTCGAGTTCCTTGACGGCTTCTTGCGCTTTGTCGCGCTGCTCGCCCATGGCCTTGATGTCTTCTGCGGCCTGGTTGGCGGGATTGTCCTTCTTCGAACATGCGCCGAGGGCGGTTGCGATGGCCAACACTGCGATGGTGCTCAGTACTTTCATTCGCTGCTCCTATTTGAGAATGCCGTAAGTGTACTCGCCCGGGGGCAGCATGAACTTCGGCGCCGGCTTGCCCGGCTCCAGCTTTACGATATCTGCGGCTACGGCATCGGCAGGCTGGCCTTTGAGGTGGGCGTAGGCCCAACGGGTCGCACGACCGCGCAAGAGATGTCGCGGTACCACGACTGGCCGCAGGCCAGCCACCGTACTCATCCAGCTTGGGCGGCCGGTGGCGGCATCGACTTCGATTGGCGGATGGACCACCTGCAGGTCGATCGCGCCCGCTCTTTTATAGCCGAATACCTCTGGCTTTCCCTGGGCATCGCGCAGCAAAAATGGCTGGCCGCGCTTCGCTTTCAACAAGGCGTTGGCATAGGCCGGATGCTGCCACGATGGGTCGATCATCGGCATCATTTCGATCTGGTCTATCGTCAAAGGATCCAGGCCTGTGCGGTGCGCCAGTATGCCAGCCATGGAAACGGTCCCTTGCTCGGTTGGCAGCGGACGCTTGCGGATGTGGTCATAGCCCGCATAGATAAAGACTTTGGCATTCGGGTCTTTATCGAAAATGTTTTCGATGATGTTCGTCGCCTGGGCCGTCTCGCGGAAGTTCCATCGTTCGTCCGATGAAGCGTTATCCGGCCCAAAGTCACCATAGTCATATGGCACCAACTGCCAGCCATCGGCTGCCGCCGAGCGTAGGAAATTCGCAAACATGGGATCGTTGGAATAATAACCGGAACTGCGCAGCACCATCCCACGCTCAATGCCCGATGGCGCCAACGTTTCTACCGCCATGTGCGTGAAGCCCAGCTTACGCAACTCCTTTGCCAAGGCCATGCCGAACGCGCGGTGCAAAGATGCGTGGTGCGATTCGTTCAACATGACGATACGGCGCTCACGTGCCGCTGCAAGGATCGCTTGCATGGCATCCTCGGCTTTGGCTGCAGCAGCACGCGCCGCATCATCGGGCTGGCTGATTGGCTTGTTCATCCAAAGCACGCGGAACTGGTCGTGCGCGCTGCGGCCACCTTCGCTATCGCCAAGAAATGTCAAGTAGAGGCCGTACTGCGACCATGCAAATGCAAGTCGGCTCTTCTGCGCTTCGTACTGCTCGCCCTGTGCAGGCAGTCCCTCAAGTTTGGGGCGCGCGTCAGCGATTTTGCCCTCCCATTTGCGCACTTCTGCCGGCACGTCATGTGGCCACCGCAGGGAATTGTCGGCAGACGCGGTGGCGTGCATCGTCACGCCCAGCATCAGGATAGTCATATAGCGCATGTGTTACTCCAGGTAGCTATAAATGTAGTCGCCCGGAGGCAGCATAAAGCGTGGGGCGGGTTTGCCTGCTTCCACTGTTACGACGTCCGCCGGAATGGCATCTTCCGGTTGCCCGGCAGGGCGGGCCGCGACGAGGCGCTTGCCTTCGTTCGGCAACAGGTGGGCCGGCACTTCGCGCGCGGTGAAGCCTGCCAAAGTTTGCAGCCATTGCGGTCGGCCAGTTTGCGGGTCGATGGGGTAGCGCTGGTGTACCACCTGCATATCGACCGCGAAACGGTAGGGGGTGAATACCTGGTACTCGCCGCGTGGGGCGCGCAGCACGAAAGGCCCGCTGCGCTTGGCATGCTCCAGCGCTTTGTCAAAGAGACGGTGTTCAGACTCCGCGCGCGTGTGCGCGATCATGGTGGTCTGGTCGATGGTCAGCGGATCGATGCCGGTCAGGTGCTTGAACTGCGCGCCCATCATGGCGGTACCTGGACCGTGCCCTACGCCGGGCTTCTCGGCAAGGTGCGCGTAGCCTACAAAGATGAACACCTTGGCCTTGGGATCCTTGGCGAAGATGCGTTCCGCCAGCTTGCGCGCTTGCCCGGTTTCGCGGTGCTCGAGACGCCATTCGTGCGGCTGGTCATCGTCCTCTTCGATATGCTCGTACGGCACCAGCTTCCACCCGGTCGCCATGGCATCGCGGATGAAATTGGCGAACACCGGCTCCTGCGTGTAATAGCCAGTATGCGGGCCGACATACTTCTTCTCCAGCGGGTCGTCGGAGAAGGTTTCGCAGGCCAGCCAGGTATAGCCGATCTTGCGCAATTCGCGCGCCAGCTGCATGGCGAAGGCGCGGTGCATGGGCACGTGGTGGGCTTCGTTCAGGATGACCACCTGGCGCTTGCGCGCTTCGGCGACGATGGCCGGGATCGCGTCCTGCGCGCGCGATGCGGCCAGCCGTTCCAGGTCATCCGCGTCGCGCCGCGTGCGCTTGTTATCGTATGCTTCGATTTCATCGAAGGCCGCCATGGCGGCGTCCGAGTCGCCGATGAACGAGGCAAATGTGCCGGCTTGCTGCAGCATGCCGGTGATCGCGGCTTTTGCCTGCTCCGCCTCGTCCGCCTGCCTGGCCAGCGCTTTCAGTTTGCTGCGCTCGGCTGCGATTTTTTCGTCGGTTTCCTGTTTGAAGGAGAGCCATGCCGGCGACGCGGCCATCGCCGTCGCCTGCGTTGCGCCGAACAGGAATGCCACCCCAAGTGCCGCCAACATGCGTTGCGTCATACGCCGCCTATTGCAATTTAGATAATTGTATTATGGCATGCCCAAAATGAAAAAAGCCAGGCATTGCTGCCTGGCTTTTTATCGTGCTACGACTGGAACGACTTAGAAGTCGTAAGCAGCGCTCACGCCCACGGTGCGGAAGCCGGTGGTCGCGAAGGACCAGCCGTCACGCCATTTCACGGCCTGCTCGCGGTCGAATACGTTGTTCACGTACAGGGCCAGGGTCAGGTTCTTCACGCCGGTGTAGCGCAGGTTGTAGTCGGTGATGACTGGTGGCTTCACAACCGAGCACGCTTCCAGGTTCGCTGCGTCAACTTTCTGCGTAGCGCAGTAGTTTGGCGCGTCGAAGCTGTTGTTGGTGTAGTGGCTGCGGTAAGCAACGGTCACGCCGTGATCCCAGGCGCCAACTTTCAGCGATGGACGCAGTTTCACGTTCCAGCGGCCAGCACCGTAGTCCCAGGTACCGAACTGGTTAGGCTGGTAGCCGTTCAGGCCGACGTTCCAGACTTGGTAGTTCAGCTTGTACTCGCCTTCCAGCTTGATGCGCAGGTCGCCGATACCGTTCAGCTTGATGCGGGTGGTGGCGTCGAAGTCGAAGCCATCAACCTTGGTCTTGCCGCTGTTGACGTATGGACGGTATGCCAGGCCCAGGGAACCCACGGAGAACTTCTGGGTGTTGCCCGGAGCGTACTTGCTGACGATGCTCAGGAACTCAGCATCTTGTGCGGAGCTGTCAACGCGCAGCAGGGCGCCGGCTGGCAGGCTGTCTTCGGCAGCCAGGATGTCGGCTGCGGAACGGGCACCGATTTCGTCCTTACGCTTGATGTTGTAGTAGTCGAGCGAGAACGAGGTGTTCTTGATCGGCTCCCACACCACGCCCACGGTGAAGGTCTTCGAGGTTTCCGGCTTCAGGTCCGGGTTGGAGGACACGAAGGTCGGCAGGCTGCCCTTGCAGTCGTAGTCGCTCAGCTGCTTGGCGCGCAGCTTGTCGGCTGCGGTCGCGCCGGCAGCGCTCTGCACGATCTTGTTCAGCGCGGCAGCGGTTGGGCAGCGTTTCGGGTCAACCGTGTTGCTGCTGAAGGAGCCGCGGCCCAGGCCGTTACCGGATTCCACGATGTTCGGGGCGCGGAAGCCGCCGGATGCGGTGGCGCGGAACAGCAGGCTGTCGGTCGGGGTGAACTTCAGGCCCAGCTTCGGCGACAGGTGGGCGTCGAAGTTGTCGGTCTTGTCGGCACGTACGGCGGCGGTCAGTTCCACACGCTTCACGACTGGCACAACCACTTCACCGAACACAGCGTACTGGTTCACGGTGTCGTTCACTTGCAGGCCGCCGACGCCAACCAGTTCACCGCGCAGCACGTTGTCCGAGCTGGCCATTTCGTAGTGCTGGCGACGGATGTCGGCGCCCACTGCGAAGCTCAGCGGACCTGCTGGCAGCTGCATCGCTTCACCGGTGATGGTGCCGTCGATGAAGGTGGTCTTGGAACGGCCCATGGTGCTGCGCACTGGGAACATGGTGTTCAGCAGTGCTGGATCGTTCTGCTGGCCGAACTTGTAGGTGCCGTTGACGATCGCGTCGGTGTAGCCCTTGGCGCTGGCGTTACGGGTTTCCTTGGTCGCTTCCGAGATCATGTGGCCGGCAGCGGCCTTCCAGTCGTACTTGCCCAGGCTGCCGTTCAGGGTCAGCATGAAGCGCGACTGCTCGGAGTTGGTGCGGTTGAAGTTGAAGCCGTTGCCGGTATCCATCAGGCGAGCGCGGAACTCGACTGGGAAGTTGTACGGGTTCATGGCGTGGCCAACTGGCAGGTATGGGTAGTAGAACGGGCCTACGACCTTGCCGTCCACCGCGTTGTACCAGGTGTTTGGCGATGCCGGGCTGGAGACGTTGAACGGTGCCACCGCGTAGTCGGTCTTGGCGCCAGCCGAGGAGATCTCGAAGTTGGCGTCGATGTCGTTACCGATACGGAAGTGGGTGTTGCTCAGCAGGGCCCAGCGTTCGTTGGTGGTGTTCTGGCCGTCGTACGGCAGCACGTCGAATTTGCAGGCGCCAGCTTCGATCATGTTGGCTGGGCAGCCAGGTGCAGCAACCAGTTCCTTCTTGGTGTCGTAGAAGTCCTTGCCGACGTAGTAGTTGCCGGTTGGCGAGTAGGTGCTCTTGGCATCCCATGCCGCGCCGCCAACGGACTTGCCGTGCCAGTCCGGCACGTGGCGACGCAGGTCGCCTTTGGTCCAGCCGTCGGCCTTGTAGCCTTCCACGCTCAGGTAGGTGTTGAAGCCGTCGGTGTCCACGTCGCCGAAGCCGAAGATGGCGTTGACGTTGCGGGTGCGCTGGTCTTTGAATTTAGGGGCTTGGGTGTAGTTGGTCTTGATGCGCGCGCCGGTGTAGTCCTTGCGCAGGATGATGTTGACCACGCCTGCAATCGCGTCGGAACCGTAGATCGCGGAAGCGCCATCTTTCAGGATCTCGATACGCTCGATCGCTTCGGAAGCAATCGCGTCCAGGTTGGTGAAGTTGTCCTGGCCGCCGTCGGACAGGCCGTACGGGGCGATGCGGCGACCGTTCACCAGGATCAGGGTAGCGACCTTGCCCAGGTTACGCAGCTGCACTGCGGAGGAACCTGGAGCGAAGCTGCCGCTGCTGGTGGTCGCGGAGTTCAGGCTGGTGTCGATCACCGAGGCGGAACGCAGCACGTCCAGCGCGGTGGTGGCGCCGGTGCGTTCGATGTCGCTGCGGCCCAGGACCTGCAGCGAGCCAGCGCTCTCATTGTTGACGCGTTTGATGCTGGAACCCGTGATCTCCACACGTTGCATCTTTGGTGCTTCCTGCGCGAAAGCCGGGGTGGTAAAAGCGACGGCAACAGCTGCGGCGATCACTTTCTTGTTCAGGCATTGTTTACTTTTCAACTACTCACTCCCTAATATTCAACTTATATAAAAAAGTAAAAGTCGCGCATCATACTTCAAAAAATCCAAGTTCGGTTGCTTTTCCCAAATATTTCTTATCATAGTTAAGGTTTTTGCAAAACAATGGAAAGCTTCAATCCGCAAGTGCTTACGCTTTTTTGATTTCGACAATTAACGCTCAGCGCGTCAATAAGTTTGCAAAAGCTTTAAAAAGTGTTTATAGTAGCGTCAGTTAATAACTTTCGCGACACTTCCGACTGGAGAGCCCATGCTGCCGAAACCCGATCATCCTGATTTCCCCGATGCCCTGCGCGCCGCCCGCGAGGCCAAGAACCTCAGCTTCGCCAAATTTGCCGAAAAACTGGGTATCCACCAGGTAATGCCGCCGCGCTACGAGCGTCGCGATCACGCCGACCACTGCAAACCAAGGCTGGATACGTGGGAGAGGATGAATGAGGTACTGTTTGGCGAAGAGGCTAACGTTTCCAAACGTCCTGCGACCGCACTGGGTGAACTGGTCAGTGCAATCGAAAATCCAACGCTGGTACGCACCCAGCCGGTCACCATTCCGCTGCTAAGCCTGGCGCATGTCGCGGTGCTGCAGCAAATGACGGGCAAAGGCGAGAACTGGCTGCTCACCAACCTGATCAAGGCCGGCCTCGATCAGCTGCTCGACAGCTTCGACGCGCGCAAACGGGGCGAATTCGATCACAAAGTGAATGCCGAGCTGGAAAAGCTGCTGCTTGACAGCGGCGGGACGCCCCGGGAGACTGAGACCGCAGGCGAGGATATGGTGCCGGGCGAGCGCGGATAAAACAAAAGGCCGGCCCGCGCATGCGGAACCGGCCTTTCTTTTGGCGGATGGCGCAAGCGCCATCCACGCAAATTCGATTACTGCAGTTTGATTTCGACGTCCACGCCAGCTGGCAGGTCCAGCTTCATCAGGGCGTCAACGGTCTTGTCGGTTGGATCCACGATGTCCATCAGGCGCTGGTGGGTGCGGATTTCGAACTGGTCACGGGAAGTCTTGTTCACGTGCGGGGAACGCAGCACGTCGTAACGCTGGATACGGGTTGGCAGAGGAACTGGGCCTTTTACCACGGCGCCGGTGCGCTTGGCGGTGTCAACGATTTCCAGGGCGGACTGGTCGATCAGCTTGTAGTCGAAAGCCTTCAGGCGGATGCGGATCTTTTGGTTTGGAGCGGACATGCTTATTCCTTAAAGAACGAACCGGCAACAGTATGTTTCCGGCAATGTAAGTAAATACTACGACGGGCCGACATGATAGCACATGCCGGCCCGTTTATTTCAGATCAGCTGACTAAAAATTAGTCGATGATCTTGGCAACCACGCCCGCGCCAACGGTACGGCCGCCTTCGCGGATTGCGAAGCGCAGACCTTCTTCCATAGCGATCGGGGAGATCAGCTTAACGGTGATGGAGACGTTGTCGCCTGGCATAACCATTTCTTTGTCCGCTGGCAGCT